>DATDIA010000043.1:0-30052 GCA_036521295.1 Candidatus Cybelea sp.
AATACGAGCGGCGTGACGGCAGCGATCAATCACGCGGTCGCAGAGTTCAACCAAGGCAACATGAAGGGGTGGGTCGCCTCGTGCAGCTCGTCGGCAGCAATTATCGATGAGTTTCCGCCCCACACTTGGCAAGGCCGCAACGCATGCGCCGATTGGGTGAGCGCGTTTGAGGCCAACGTGAAGCAGAATGGGATCACCGGCGGAATGGTGACGCTTGGAACGGCGTGGCACGTCACCGTCACCGGCGAGCACGCATACGCGGTTTATCCCGCGACTTACACGTACCAACAGCATGGCAAGTCAATGAAGGAGTCCGGCACCTTCGCATTTGTGCTGCAGAAAACCTCAGCTGGTTGGCTAATTGCCGCCTGGTCGTGGGCAGCCCACTAATTCCCGGCTCGTGATGCTTGGGCTACGAGGCCTTCGCGGGGGTTCCCAACGCAATGGCGATTTCGACGACGTCGTCCTCATTGAGCGATAACCGGCGCATCGCCGTCTCGTAGAGCTCCATCGTCTCTTCGCTGCGGCTCGACGCCGCGCGTTCTTCCCGCAGCCGCTTCACCTCGTCGGTGACGCGATGCGCTAACTCGGGAGTCGGCTCGATTCCGGCGCGAATGAGCCGCTCGCGTTGGCGCCGTAGCGTGTCCTCGACGAGCGCAGCCCCGGTGTGTTTGCCGAAAACCCAGCTCGTGCGGCCTCCGACAAGCTCGGCCGGAACGGCTTCATACATCCGGCGATCGATCAGCATCGCCTGCGTGTGGATGCCCGACTCGTGAGCGAAGACTTTCGAGCCGACGATCGGCTCGTGCTGCTGCAGCGGAATGCCGCTCATGCGCTCCATGAAGCGCGCCAGCTCGCGTACTTTGCCGTACTGGAAGCCGGGTAGCTCGACACCGTAGAGCACGCGCAGCGCGACGAGGAATTCATGCAGCTTAACATTGCCTGCCCGCTCGCCGTAGCCATTGGCGGTAACTGAGACAACCTTGAATCCGCACGATACCGCGGTGATCGCGTTGATGGTGCCAAGCCCGTAGTCGTTGTGTAAATGCGCAACGATCGGCAGCCCATCGGGCAAGGCCTCTACGATACGCGAGCAGTACCAACGCGTCGCTTCGGGCGTCAACGTGCCCACGGTATCGGGCCACGCCGGACGCGTCCCGCCTGCATCCAGGCCGGCTTTGAAATATTCGATGAAGTATTCGACGTCGCCGCGGCTACCGTCTTCGGCGCCGAACTCGACCCGCTCGATGCCGCACTCACGCGCGTGACGAATCGCATCGCACTGCAGCCGGATGTTCGCCGCACGGTAGAACGCCAGCGGTAACTCGAGCCAGTCCCGCTCCTCGCGCCCTTCATAGCGCAAGAGGGTCTTTCCGATTTTGTACTTCAGGTGGAGATCGCTGCCACTGGTGAAGATGAAGAACGTCACCTCGCGCGGCTCTACGCCGACGTCGCGCAGCGTCTTCACCGTGACGTCAATGTCGCTTCGGTTGCTGCGGCACATGACGACGATCTCAGCGTCCGCAAGCTCACCGCGACGCTTCGCCTCCATCACGAGCTGCAGCGTGCGGCGGTCGCTCTCCGACGCGGCGGGGAAGCCCACGCTCATGATGTGCACTCCGACGGCGGCGAGCGCTTTGGCAATCTCCAGCTTTTGGGCGGGTGTGTAGCAGACGCCGGGCATTTGCTCGCCGTCGCGCAGCGTCTCATCGTAGATGCGAATTTGCGCAGGGTCTGGGAAGCTCACGCCACCCGTGAATTCCTTCGGATCTCGGATGAGGCGCTCGATTGGTTCGCGGAGCATCTTCCAGCGTTCTACGGGCGCAGTACCATCTCTTCGTTCGTGTCGCGTTGCGGCTCACCGAAGCGCAGCTCCGCGGTATCGCGCGGAAAGAGCAGTTCGAGCGTCCAGTCGAAGGCGACGCGTAATTTCCGGTCGAGTCCCGGCAAGCGCAGCAAATAGTACGTGCGCCAAAAAAACCACGCAATGAAGCCGGTGATGACGTGATTGCCCGGTAATTGTGCCACGCCTTTTCGTCCACCCAATGCCGCCATCATGCCGAGCGTCCGGTACGAGAACGGCTTCGGCGGCAGGTCTCGTAGGACCGCAACGATGTTGTCGGCCAGTCGTGGCCCTTCGCGAATCGCATGCTGCGCCGTCATCGGATAGACTCCACCCTCTCCGTCGGGGATAGCAGCGCAATCGCCGAGGGCCCACACGCCACGTGCGCCGGGGACGCTCATATCCCTCGCGGTTTCGATCGCGCCGCGTTTCGTCTTTGGCAACACCGTCTCTTTTGCGATCGTCGGCGACGGTTTGACACCGGCGCTCCAAACGATGGTTTCGCTCTCAATCCGCCGCCCGCTCTGCAGCGTTAGTCCGAGTTCATCGGCACCGGCAACGCCGTCGCCGGTAAGAACTTCAATACCGCGCCGTTCGAGAATCCGGCGCGCGTATTCGCCCATTTTCGCCGGCAAGCCCGCGAGAAGCGTGGGGCCCGCTTCAACGAGCATCACTCGCACGCGGTGGGTACGCAAGCACGCGTAAAATCGCGCAACGCTGCGAAACAGCTCGTTTATTTCTCCCGCTGCTTCGACGCCCGTAAAGCCGCCGCCGACGACTGCGAGAGTCAGTAACCGATCGCGTCGAGCATCGTCGTCGATCGTATCCGCGAGTTCGAGTAACCACACCAAACGATTGCGCAACGCGTCGGCATCGTCGAGAGTCTTAAGGGCCCACGTGTGCTCGGCGATGCCGGGCAACCCAAAATCGGACGTCGACGAGCCGAGCGCGAGGACGACGTGATCGTATGACTGCTCGACGCTTTTGCGCGTCAGAACGTGATGATATCTTAGCACCCGCCGGCGTACGTCGATTTCATCGACTTCGGCCAAAACGAAGCGGCTGCGCCGTAGTTGGGCGCGGATCGGCGTCACGACGTGCCGCACTTCAAGCTCACCCGAGGTCACCTCAGGCAGCATCGGCGTAAAGAGTGTGTAGTTCTCCCGGCTTAAGAGGACGATCTCGGCTTCTCCGGGGCGAAGGCGCTGCTCGAGCCGCCGGGCGACCGCAATTCCCGCGAAACCTCCGCCGACGATCACGATGACCGGCACGCATTGCGGTTGAAGAGGGTTGCGTGCAATACCTTCCGCCCTCGTCCGATCCGCAGCCCGAGTCGCCCAAACAGGTGCAGCGGCGCCGTAGCGGCATCGGCGCCGCGCTCGCTGCGATCGTGGCGTTTTTGCTCAAATTCAAGTTTCTCTTTCTCGTCGGCGCCAAGCTATTTGCAATAAGTTGGAGCTTCTTGCTCTCACTTTGGATTTACGTCGTGATTTTCGGCTGGAAGTTGGCAGTCGTCGTGATGATGCTCTTGCTGGCACACGAGCTGGGGCACTATTTCGCCTTTCGCGCCTACGGCTTGCCGGCGCGTTTGCCGGCGTTTGTCCCACTGCTCGGCGCTTTTACCGCCGGCGCTCCGCCCGAAGATCTCGAGCAAGACGCCTACATCGCGCTGGCCGGTCCGCTCGTAGGGCTCGGACTCGCCGCCGTCTGCTATGTCATCGGCGATGCGACGCAAGACCGCTTCTGGTTTGCATGCGCCGACCTCTCGGCCTTTTTGAACCTTTTCAACATGATACCAATGCCGCCGTTCGACGGCGGCCGAATCATCGGAGCGCTCTGGCCGCCGCTATGGATCGTCGGATTTGTCCTCTTCATCGCCTTTGCAATCTTCATGCACATTCCGATCCTCTTCGTCGTCATCATTGGAGCGCTCGGGCTTCCGGCAATGATCGCGGCATGGAGGGGTCACGTCGACCCACGCGCGCAGCACATGACGTTGGGCGCGCGGGTGCGGGTCAGCCTCTGGTATCTCGCAACGCTTCTGGGGCTCTTCTTCGTGATGGCACAGTCGCACCTGATTGCGGCGCCGCACGCCGCGGGACGCGTTGGGTGGTGACGCGTCGGTGGCTGCTGGCAATCGCCTGCGCATCGATCGCCGTCGCGTTGCTTGCGGTGCGACCGCGCCCAACGCACGGTCCACTCTTGCGCGACTTCGAGGCTTATTGGGCCGCGGGCTCGGCCTGGAACGCACACGCCGATCCGTACGGCGGTGCAATCTGGAACGAAGAGCGCACGGTTGCGGGTGTCGATAGCCGCCGCGACGAGGTTTTGCCGTTCGTCGGTCCGCCGGCAACGCTACTCGCGTGGACGTTCTTTGCGCGATTGCCCTATGCTACGGCTGCCGTGCTATGGTCGGCATTCCTCGCATTCTCGCTTTTGCTGGTGTCCGCGAGCTCGATTCGCGGCAGCGGCGGGGCGATTGCGCCTTTTCCTTTGCTGGCAGTTCTTGCGCTGGCGGTGGCTTGTGGTCCCGTCACGAGCGATCTCGCCCTCGGACAAGTAGCGCTCCCCGCACTGGCCGCAGCGACGCTCGTCGTGCTCGTCGCTGCACGTTCGCTTACCTTTGCCGCTGCGGCGGCTTGCCTCGCATTCGCTCAGCCAAATGCATCGCTCGGCCTCGCTTCGCAACTTGGCCGCAATCGCGCAACGCTCGCAATAGCGCTGGGTGCGGTCGGCACCTATGCGCTCGGAGCGCTCGCCGCCGGCTGGGCCTGGCCACTCGAATATGCGCGCATTCTTGGCGCGCACGGCACGGCGGAACGATTTGCCGCGATTCAACTCAGCCCGGCCTCGATCGCGTTTGGCTTGGGTGCAGCGCCGCTAGCCGCGCGTTTTGCCGAAGTCGCGGCGACACTGCTCGTCATTGCGGCCGCAGTCGTCATCGCACTGCGAGTCCGCGACGCTTTTGCACGCTTCGCCGCGTTTTCCGCGCTTACGCCTTTTGCAGCGGGTTTCTTCCACGAGCACGATCTGGTCGTGGCATTCGTCGCCGCTTCATGGTGCGCGTTGCGAACCCGCGCGACGGCACGCACCATCGCGCTCGCTGGAACGTTGCTGGTCTGCGTTGACTGGCTCGGACTTGCGCAGCGGCCGACGGGAATTACACAGAGCGCATTGCTCGCGCTTGCGGCGCTGTGTGCCTTCACCGCGGCCGGCGGAGAGGCCGAACTTCGCCGGCCGCTGGTGGTGGGATCTGCGTTCGGCGCGTTTTTCGCCGTCGCCGCGTGGCTTGCCATTCACAATCCCGCGCCGATTTGGCCCGATGCGCTTGGAGCCTTTCACGCGCCGGCCCGCGCGCCGATTGCGGGGGTGTGGGCGGCCGAGCTACGAGCAAGCGGATTGCTCGCGGCAATCCCCGCGTGGGCGCTGCTGCGCTCGCTATCGCTGCTGGGGTGCGCGCTGCTTAGCTTTGCTATATATCGACATTCAGCATGTTGTCGAACGGTGTGATCGCGTTAGGATGAAAGTTTTTTAAATCAGTGTTATACGCGTAGATATCCTCTGAGATGGCCGTCACGATGGATGGAACGTCCGTGACGAATTCACGCTGCACGACGAGAACGTCGCCGTTACGTTGCTCCTGCGCGTAGTGTCCGTACAAAGACATCATTGCCGCTTGCGCGCGAGCGTTGCACCAACGGAGATCGTTTTGGCCGTTCGGCGGAAACGCGCGGCAGTCGTAGAGCGGCGAATAATCGCCGATTGCGTCATTCACCCACGAAAAGATGATCACATCCCACTTGTTCGAATAGACGATGCCGCCTTGGGGTAGCGGCGCGAACATGAGCGCCGGAGGATAGTGCCGCACGTTGATGTCGACGCCGATTTGCTTCCACCACGATCGGATAAGCTCTATCCGTTCGTCGGTGTCGGGCGTTCCAGCCCCGGTCGCAAAATCAAGCAAGAGACGCAGCCCGTTTTTCGCACGAATCCCGTCGCGTCCGCGAATCCATCGGTCGCGATCGAGGAGCGCGTTGGCGCGCGCGATGTCGAAAGGCCTTAGCGGGATGGAGGTCACCGCATAAGGCGCGGTGGGCGGAGTCGCGACTTCCGAAAGAATGCCGACGCCGCGACCGATCTTATCCCTAAGAGTCCGACGGTCGGTCGCAAGCTCCAGCGCCTCACGAACCGTGGGGTCGCGCAAAGCCGAGCGCTGCGTGTTGAAGTCGATATGACCAAACGAGTAGCCGGGCTGGCGCACTACGGAGAACCCCGGGAGCCCCTCTACGCGTGAAAAGAAAGCCGAAGGGACGTAGTTCCACATATCGACTTCATGCGCTTGCAGTTGGGACAAGAGCGTGTTTCTGTCGGGAATGATCTTGTAGATTACTCTTTGCAGCTTTGGAGGGCCGCGCCAGTAGAGAGGATTAGCAACCAAAATAACGTCCTGAGCGCGGTCCCATCGTAGATACTTGAACGGCCCGATTCCGACGGGGAGGGCGTTATACGGAACGTTGTTGATGTTGGCGTACTTCGCGAGAAGATGCTTAGGCAAGACGCACGGGTTGGCGCCCGAGCTCGAAAAGAACGTCTCAACGAACGGAGAGTACGGCTCTCTCAAGTGATAGACAACGGTGAATTTATCGGGCTCGTCGATCGTCGTGATCTGATCCCATCCTTGGCGTCCAATCACGTTCGTGGCTGGATTGAGCACGACGCGGGTCGAGAAGACAACGTCGTCGGCGCTGAACGGGGCACCATCGGACCATCGCACGCCCTTGCGCAGATGGTACGTAATCTTCAGTCCGTCTTTGCTGACGCCGCCGTTCTCTTGCGTCGGCACTTGCGTTGTGAGCTCTGGGTACGGCCGGTTATGCTCGTCCCATTTTACGAGCCATGCCATGGTCATCTGTGAAAGATAGCCGACGTCGGTGATCTGGCCAAAATACGGATTGAGGGTGTTGACGTCTTGCGCATCGGCGAACCGCAGCACGTGCGGCTGCGTCCATGCGTTCATTCGCCCACCCGTTCCCGCTACCGATCCAGTCTTCGTGCACGAGCACAGAGCTGTCGCCGCGCATGCAATCGCGACCGAGCGAAGCCGTATCTTCATGTCGAGCTCCTCAAATCGAGTAGTTCCAGGGATCCCAGAAAGCCGAGATGACCGGCGACGGATCAAAGCCTTTCAAATCGCTGTTGTAAACGTAGGGCACGCGCTGGAAGTAGAGGATCATCGTCGGCAGATCGAGCGCGAGCTGCTGTTGAACGATGACATAGTCGCGTTTGCGGCGCACCTGATCGATCGTCTTCAGGGCGTCGTTCATCGATTCGGTTGCGAGTCGATTGTCCCAGAACATCGCGTTCTGCCCGTGCGGCGCGAAGTTGTCGCCGGAATAGATCGCGCTGTCGTCGGGATCGGCGGCGCCGATCCATGCGAAGATAGCGACGTCGTAGTGACCGCCCTGCAACGTGCCGTTTGAGGAGTTGTCGAAGAACTCGTTGGTCGGATAGTTCTTGACGTCGGCTTGAACCCCGACTTCCCGCCACTGCCGCTGCAAGACCGTCTCGTTTGCCTTTCCGTTATTCGACTCTGTTTGGGTGCTCAAGGTGAATTCGAGACGCTGACCGTCCTTGACCCGAATCCCGCCTGGTCCCACTTTCCAGCCGTCGGCATCCAAGAGCGCTGCGGCTTTTGCGGGATCGTATGGGTAATGGGCGACGTCGTCGGTGTGGGCCCACGAATAGTGCGGCTGCTGATCGGTATTGGCCGGAATCGCCGATCCATGAAGCACCTTCTCGATAATTTCTTCTCTGTTGGTTGCATACGCGAGAGCGCGGCGGACTTGGACGTCGCTGACGATCGGATGGCGGAGGTTGAAGTCGACGTGCGACCACACAAAGGCGTCGACGCGAACTGCCCGAACGCCGTTGCGCGGATTGGCCGCCAGCGCGGCGTACTCCGGCCATTTTAGACCGCTGCCTTGCCCGAGCATGTCCAGCTCGTGAGTCTGCAGCTGCGTCAGGGCGGTATTCTCGTCTGGAAGTATTTTGTAAATTACCTCTTTCAGCTTCGGCGGCCCGAGGTAGAAATTCGGATTGGCGACCATTCGAACGTCTTGGCCGCGGTTCCAGGCCACGATCTTGAACGGCCCGCTTCCAACTGGCAACGAGTTGTAAGCGGCAGTGTTGAAAGAGCCTTTGTCGTCGTTGTATTTTGCGAGCAAATGCTTCGGCAGAATGGGCGCGTTCCCGTTCTCGCTCCAAAGCTGCTGCAGGAAGGGCGCGTACAATTTTTTCATGTGAATGACGGCGACGTAGGGATCGCTGCAATCGATGCTTCCGATATTCTTATAGCCGTCCGTCGTTACCACGTTGTTGTGCGGGTTCATGACGACTTGCCAGGTGAATTTGAGATCCTCGCAAGTGAGCAAAGGACCGTCTTGCCATTTAATGTTGGGCCGGAGCTTGTATTTGAGCGTTAGCCCGTCTTTACTCACGTCGCCGTTGGCTACGGTTGGAATCTCGCGCACCGCATCGGGAACCGGACGCCCGTTGGCATCGTACCGAACGGTCCAAGAAAAAGCGAACATCGCAATGTCGAGCGTGGGCGTAGCCGAGTTGAGCAGAACATTGAGTGACTTCGGATCCGAGGCCTCGGAGAAGCGCAAGACGCCGGGTTGGGTCCACGAATGCCGCGCCCCGCCCGCCGCATTCCCTCCGGCAACCTTCGTGCAGGCGCCCGCTGCGACGGCGGCTGTCAGTGCGCAAATCACGCACCGTAACCTGAGTTTCACGCAGACGCTCCTTCTTCGCCTTCGTCGGCGAGCATCGAGTCGGGGTCGATACCGTGACCGGCACAAAAGTCGCGGTATGCCGCGGGCGCGATTTCGGACGGCTTGATCTCGCTGCGGCCGCCCCAAAAAACGTTTGTATACGCGAAGTCGATACCGGCCTCGCGCAGGTGCGTGTCGATCGCCGCCTTATGCGCTAACACGGCCTGCTTCTCCATTCCATGCGCGACCGCCATGACGTTGACGTTGTGGAACTCTGGCCCGCCCTCCCGCCAATAAGCGTGCGTGACGACGTAGTGTCGGCCGATTTCGCACCCAGCCTCGATCTCTCGTCCAGGCGCAACGGTCCAGTGAAAGAGCGCGTTGTAACGCGTCGCGCGCTCGTTTCCGGCCGTCGGCTTCACGTGTTCGAGGAAAGTCGAGAACCGTCCGATGACGCCACGATCGTGGAGTGAGCGAGCGATGGAAACGAACGTTGCGACGTCGAGGCCGGCTTCCCGAGCGCGGGCGTCCCAAAGAGCGCGCGCAATTTCGTCGGGCGCGAACTCCCGTTTCAGCGCGATCAATGCGCGCCACTCGAGGTCCGACAATTTGACAAGTGAAGTTTCGAGTGGCTGTGCGGACTGCTCCGCCCGAGCTCCGGGTTCGAGACCGCGGCGTCGAACGTGCCCCACGCCCAAAGTGAAAAGCCTTTTCGCCGGCATGAGCCGGAAGCGCTCGGCGCCGACTTGGCGGCATAACCATTCGGCATGCTTGCGCAGCGCGAAGCCCTGCGGCACTTTTAGCGTCGTCCACAACCGGTAACTGCTGCCCGGTGAGATCGCGTCCGTGCTACGGATCACCACGTGGCCCGAAAACGGATCGTTGCGAAACATGTACTCGAAGGCAGGCTCGAGTTTGTCCGCTGCGATTTCCCACGCGCACAGCGCTCCGCTTGCCAAGCTCGTGGAGAGCAGCGTTTGCCGTACGCGACGAATGGTGCCGGCGCGAAGCATCGCGACGATGCGCTCGATCACCGTCTCCACCGGAATGCCGCTTCGGACCGCGATCTCACCGAAAGGATCCGCTTGAAATCCCACCAAGCGATCTTCCGAAATTGCCAGGATCGCGGCGTTAATGGGGTCCGAAATCGTCGCCGGAGGCTGGGAAGCGTGGCGAATCATCGTTCGCCGGGAATTTGTCGGACTTGAGCCTTTTGCGCCCTAAATTTGGACGTCGCTGATACCCGTCGCATACAAGTAGTTCTGTTGTGCGGTCTGCACACCGTAGAGTGCGGTGATATAGGCCGCCTGGGCGGTGGTCAGGTTTGCCTCCGCCGTCACGACGTTGAGGATCGTCGTTGCGCCGACTTTATATTGAGCCTGCGTCGCGCTCAGCGAGACTTGGGCCGAGGTGAGCTCGGACTGTGCCTGGACTAAAGACGAGCGAGCCGAAATCAACGTCGCCAAGGCCGACCGAACGTCGGACTCGACCGTGAGTTTCGTCGAGTTGAGCGTCGCGATCGCCTGATCCACCTGCGCGGCGGCGTTGGCAATGTTATAGTTTGTCAGGCCTTGGTCGTAGAGCGGCACCGTCAGGTTGAGTCCAACCGTCTTGTCGTTGGAATAGCTCTGCGGCCCCGGACAGAGCGCCGCCGATGCCTTTGGCGGAAGGCCCGCTTGCCCAAAGCAATCGATAAACTGGCGGCTGACGCTGTCGCTCGCACCCGCCGACAGGATCGGGAATCGAGCGAGCTTGAAATACCGCAGGTTTTGTTGGGCCGACAGCACGTTATATGCCGCCGAGATATAATCGGGGCGCATAATCAACGCCCGTTTCAACGAGACCGCGTACGTCGGGTTGGGGGCGGCGAGCTGCCCCATGATCTGCTGCGGCTCGACTTGAGCATCCGCGTCAAGCCCGAGCGTCGTCGCGAAAGTCGCTTGGGCACCAATTGCCGCCCCTTGGGCCGTCACGAGATTTCCACGTGCTTGCGCCGTTTGGAACTGAGCCGCGGCGATATCGGAACGCGCTGCGGCGCCGTTGCGAATTTGCGCCGCGACGGAGGACTCATTGACCTCGAACTCGCGTACCAGCTGCGCGTCCGCCGTGACGGTCGCGTTATCTTCGAGGACCGCAAAGTATGCATTGGCAACGTTGAGTGCAAGCGTCTGGAGCTGGCGGAGCAGCGTCGCGCGACCGGCTATGTCGGCCTCTTTCGCGGAACGAATATTTGCAATGGTGCGGCCACCGTCATAGATCAGCTGCGTGATCGAGATCGATGCCGATTCATTCGTGACCGTTGCCCGCGACGGCGGAGCGGGAGTCGCTAATCCGGAGATTGCCAATGGGGTGCCCGCCAATGGACTCGGGCTGCTTGTCGGCCTGCCGGTACTTCCGGTGCTCGTCGTTCCATTACTATATTGGTTGCCGATCTGTGCGTTGCCGCTTACTCCCGGGTAGAGCGCCTGGATCGCAGACGTATATCTCGCGTGAATCGCGGCCCACTGCGCGTTTTGCAGGGCAAACGTCGGCGAGAGTGCGACGCCGATCCGAATCGCATCGCCCAGCGATATGGATTGCGGCACGCCTTTTTTGGGCGTGAGGTTCGCGACATCGGGCGCCGGAGTACCGTAGGCGGGGTAGGGAAGCGGCGTACCACTGATGGTCGGTTGCGGGATTGGAGACGGCATCTGAATCCCGGGAACCCCCGGTATTTGACCTTGATTGGGTTGCGGAGTAGGGAGCGTTTGCGCCAACGCAACACCGCTGGCAAGGGTGCCTAACGCGAGTGCTATGAGAAGCGCTCGCGCGCGAAGCCTTCCTCGACCCATCTCAGTGCACCGAGCCGTTGGTGGAAGAGGCCGAACTCGACCCGTTTACGGCAACCACGCTCCCGTCTCTAAGTGCATCGGGACGCGTTGTGACGACCGTTGTGCCCGGTTGGATTCGAGGACTGATGACTTGCGCTAAGGTGTCGGTCTGAACGCCGACGCGCACCGGTACTGCCTGGGCTTTATTATTAACGACCACGTACACGATATTGCCGTTGGGCGACTGCGCCACGGCACTGCGGGGAACGACGATCGCGTCGTCTGCTCGCGACTTGGTAACGGTGACCGTTACCAGCATACCGCCTCGCAGGGCATAGCTGGGATTCTGCAGCTCGAGCCGGGCTAGATAAGAGAGGGTCCCCGAAGTCGGCACCAGGTTCACCGTCTGCACCGGACCGTTGAACGTGCGACCCGGCAGCGACGTCGACTTGAAGGTCACCGAAATGCCCGGATGCACGTACGGCAGATCTTCATCCGGCACGTTGACGTTCAGCCAAACCCTATCAACTCGCGCAACTTGGAGTACGGGCTGGGAAGGCGAGCCGTACGCTCCCGGATCGACCAGCCGGTTCGCCACGACTGCGTCGTAAGGAGCATAGAGGTACGTCTGTGAGAGCTGCGTGCTGAGCAGTTGAGCTTGTGCCGCGGCGGCTACTGCCTGTGATTGCTGGGCCTTCACGTTCTGCAGGCTGACGACGTTGTTGCGCAAGCCGACTACGGAGTTGTTGTACGTCTCCTCTGCTTGAACGTAGTTTGCTTGTGACTGCTGCAGAGTCGTCTCCGAGACGTAGCCTTGCTTGTAAAGCTGTTTGTTCTGATCGTAGACGAGCTTTGCGTTCTCGAGTGAAGCTTTCGCGGTTTGAACCGCCGCTTCGTTGGTTTGGACCTGCACCGGGTATCCCACGACCGAACCTTGAGCCGCCGCCGCATACTGCGCCTCTTGTGCGCGCGCCTGAGCCAGCTGCGCCTCCAGCGTCCGCGGATCGATCGTAGCCAGCAACTCTCCCTTACGCACCAAATCGCCGATGTTTACGTTGATCTTCGTGATCGTGCCGCTCTGCTGAAAGGCGAGCGTCGACTGATCGAGTGGCGCAATCTGTCCATCCAGAGTCAGATAGGTGGCGAGGTTCTGTCGCGTAGCCGCCGCGGCATCCACGGTCAGCGGCGGGGCCGCCGGCGGCGGCTTCTTACCGCACGCAGCGATAAGCGGCAACGCCACCATCGCGGCAAGCGCCAACGGCCTCGCTCTTAAAGAAACGGAAGAGGGTGTCATCCTGAGCATCTCTCTCCTAAAGAATGAGTCCTTCATTAGTTCTCAAGTCTCATATACGGCGCCCAACCGCCTTTGATTCAAAGGACCCGGCGTAGGAGCCTACAGCTAGACAGAACCTCGGCATGAAGTAATCGGCTGCGGGGCGTATCTCCCGGGGGCATGACCGTGAAGCTCGACATCGGCCGCTCGTACAGCCTTCAGAGCCGCGTCGAGGAGTGGATGACAGCCGAAAAGGCCGGGAACAAGGGCGTCGACGTGCTCTCCACCTCGATGCTCGTTCAACTCGTCGAGAGCGCGGCGATCCATTGCGTCGAGCCGATCTTGCGGACCGGTCAGATCACTCTCGGAACGCACATCGATCTCGAGCATAAGAAGCCGGTTCCAGTCGGCTTCATCGTGCGCACCGAAGTCGAGGTCGTGATGCTCGACGGCCCACGCATCAGCTTCGCCGTCCAAGTCTTCGACGAACAAGAAGCGGTAGCGGAGGGGACCCACGAGCGGTACATCATCGAGAAGGCCAAGTTCCTGGCGAAATTGCGCGAAAAGCTGGCCTGAGTAGCCTGCCACTGCAGGGGAGGCAATCGCCCGTCCCCGAAAAGGTCGCGAAAGGTTACTCAACGGACCGGGCCGCAGGGTCCGGCCGATTAGGCCTAAGCTCAATTAACAGCAGGAGGACACATTGAAGCGACTGAGCACTGGAATCCTCGCCGGCCTGATGATGGTTGGTCTTGGATTCAACGCGGTCGCAGCCCAGCCTGGAGCGTCGCATGGCAACATTGGAACCAACGCGGTCGCTCAGGACCAGGGTGCGATGGCTGTTCCGCCGGCGAATTTCGGGTCCCCGCCGTCGGGTCAGTATCCAATTCTCTTCAATGACCACCACGTCTATGCCAAGCCCGATATTCTGAAGCAGGCTCGCGTCCTTGCCGCGCTGGTGCGCGGGGGAACGCTCTTGATCCCGCTTCGCTCCATGTTCGAGCAAATGGGCGCGACTGTGTCGTATGACGCAGGCAGCAAGACCGTGACGGTCAGCAAAGCCGGCGCCGAGGTCAAAGTGACCGTCGGAAAGCCGGAGGTTATCATCAACGGTGAGTCGCGTCCGTTGGACGTTCCGCCGATCATCTATCAGGGCACCGTGCTCGTACCGGTTCGCGTGATTTCGGAGGGCATGGGAGCTTACGTCCAGTGGGTGCCGGATCGCCGCATCGTCGTGGTTCGTTATATTCCGCCGACCCCACCACCGACGCCGGCTCCGCCGCCACCACCGCCGCCACCGCCGCCGGCTGCAACGCCGGTGCCCACGGCGCCGCCCTACTACGACTTTTACGTCGCGGGCGATTACATCATCTCGCCAAAGGTGTACAACGAGTTCGTTCCCGGGACCACGGGCAGCAATAACACCGGCGGCTTCTCGTATCGGCTCCATGGCGCAATCGAAATCCCGGTCATGAGCCTACCGTTCATGGTCGAAGTCGACTACAGGCAGTACAACTGGCAGCACAATTGCGGTGGCGCGGATTGCTTCGTCACGACAATCGGCGGGCTAGGACAAGCCTCGGTTCCGGCCTTCACCGGGCGCGACTACGACTTCGATGCACGCCTCGGAATTCGGATCCTCAAGCCACGCATCTACCTCGTGGGTGGATACATGTGGCGCGGCAATAACTACGGATACCCGAAGGAAACCGGCGCAGGAGTTGGACTTGAAAAACTGCCGGATCTGGATCACGTCTTCTCGTGGTATGGAAGCGCCGTCTACTATTTCGGCGTCAACGGCAACTACTCGAGCTCACCGTTGGCTTGCGGAATCGCTCCGGTAAGCGCCGCCACCGCCGGATGCACGTTCAACGTCGCGTACGACATCCTCAAGTACGACATCGGCGTGAGCTACACGTTCCCGGGATTCCCCCTCTTCATCGAGGCCGGATTCTTGGGCGATCGGGGTTGGAATAACAACGCAGCTCCGATCGGATTCTCCGAAAGCGGCCCGTACGCGGGTATCGGTCTGAAGATCTAAGCTTCGGACGGCGCATACGTCGAAAGCCCCCGTGCTATGCGGGGGCTTTCATTTTTTGTGATTTCGCCTTAGAGCTTCGTCGGCATCCCACCCGGCGAAGGCATTACGCCGGGAGTGGGAGCGTCGATCGGCCCGGGCGCGAGCGAGGGCTGCACGCACGGCGGCGCCATGACGTCCACCGCCGGTTTTCCCGGCGCCGGCGAGGGCGTCGGCGAATCGGCCGGGGTTGCTGGCGGCATCACACCGGGCGGAAGCGGCGTCGGGCAAAGCTGAGCGAGCGTAAACCAGTGCTCCGTAAAACCGTGGGCGAGACTCGCCTTCATCACCTTGCCGAAATAGGTGTTCCCGTACTTTGTCACGAGGATTTGGATGAACTCCCAGGTCGTTTGTTGTTCGGACTGCGTATAAACTTTTCGTAGTACCTGGATGCCCAGGAAATACGAGCGCGGCAACTGCGGATCGCCGGGATACTTGGCGGCCCAGCGCCGCAATGCTTCGGTGGCAAAGTCGAGTTTCGCGATGAGTCTGGGATCGGTCGTGTAGGCCCCCGCGCTTATCGATGCGTCTTTGTAAGTGTTGTCAATGCCGAGGTAGCTCATCTTCAGGCGCCCGAAATACTCATCGCCGGGGGCGGAGCTGTTGAACTGTTCGCATTGAACGTGGGCCCATTTACTCTTCGTCGCACCACAGAGATCTTTCGTTTTCGATGGCGTCGGCGTCGGGGAAGGTGCGGTTGCTGCCTGCGACCGCGGCGCCGCTGCAAATAAAACGGCGCTTGCAATGAAAATCGCGAGCGCGAACGCTGGTATCGCACGTGTCACGTTTGGTAACATCTCCTTTGGGTCCGCTCGATCTCGGTAGAACCCTTTGGGGAGTATTTCTTTCCCCCATAGAGGCTCGCGGCCTTCTCGCCCACGAACCAGTCGCCAGCATGATTAGTTTGATCCGCGTGGCAGCGCTGCAACTTCGAGCGCACGATCGTAACGAGTTTCCGGTTGCGCTCGAGCGCATTATCGACACGGTGCACAAAGCGGCGGCCACGGCCGACTTGCTCGTGATGCCGGAAGCGACGTTGCCGGCATACGTGCTTGGTGCGTTGCCCGTTGAGCAATCGGCGATCGCGGCGGCGTTGACCCGACTGCGTAATCTCGCACTCCAGACGCGGACGGTGATCGTCGTGGGCGCGGCTTCTTCGAGCGATGCCGGTGTCCGCAATACTGCGGTCGTCATCGACGCGGATGGTTCATTCGCAGGGCATGCCGACAAGCTTTTTCTGTGGCACTTCGACCGTCGATGGTTTGTGCCGGGCGAACGGGTCGCACCGATACCGACGGCAATCGGGGTGTTAGGCGTCCTCGTCTGCGCCGATGGACGCCTTCCGACTATTGCGCGCGCGCTCGTGGACCGCGGCGCGTCGGCACTCGTCATGCCCACCGCCTGGGTGACGAGCGGACGCAATCCGCAAGCCTTGGAAAACGTGCAAGCGGACCTCCTCGCCTCGGTGCGCGCTTATGAGAACCGCGTCCCCTTCGTCGCCGCAAACAAATGCGGGAGCGAGCTCGGCATGGTCGCGTACTGCGGAAAGAGCCAGATCGTCGACTCCCTCGGCGAAATCGTCGCGATCGCCGGGGAGCGCGAGCCGGAAATCTTGCAGGCATCGATCGCGCTCGGCGCTGGGCCTGCGCGAAAGCGGCTTCCTCGCCCCTCCTCGCGCGTTGCCGTCACCGACCGCGTTCTACGGCTCGCAATTTCGTTCGATCCGCTTCCGGAGGACATCGACGACCGCCTGGAACTGCTTGACGACGCGTACGCGCTCTCGCCCCACGATCGGCAGGGCGCGGCTCTCCTCGATTCGGCTCTGCCGCTCGCGTGGGTGGACGACGATCTCGTTCTCGACCCGGCGGGATTAGTCGCCCATCGTCGTGCCGGTTACTCTTTGATCTGTTGGAGCACGGACCTCGGCGCGCCTTGGTCGGAGCGTCTCGCGCGAGCGCGTGCGCTCGAGCTGCGACTCTACATCGTCGTCTTCGATTCTTCGTTAGGCCGCGCATTTGCGGTCGATCCCGACGGCACGATCGTCGCCGGTACGTTCGACGGGTACCGGCTTGCGAGCTTTTCCCTCGATGCCCGCAAGACGGCAGAGACCGCCGTTGCGCCGGGAAGCGACGTCGGCGAAGGTCTCGAGCGGATCGCCGCCATCGTTGAAGCGACGGCGCCACACACGTGAACCGAACCGACCTCACGCGCAACGTTGGACTCCGCAGCGGCAACAAGCTCGTTTCGCTCGCGGCAGCGATCATCGCGGTCCTTGCGGCCCTCGGCACGCTCTTTTCGCACCATCGCTCGATCGCTGCGCTCTCGGCAAAGAATCAAGCGATTCTCACGCAAGCTCGCGCGAGCGATACCTATAACGCGTACGAAGCCAAGCAGACCCGCTATAACATTTATTCTGCATTAATTGCGAGCGATCTGGTGCGAGGTCCTCAAAATCGCGCGCGTCTCGAATCGGTTGCCGACAACGAGCGCTCGTCGTCCCCCGCGGTCTTGAAGAAAGCCCAAGGTCTCGAAAAGCAGGCTGGTCGCGACGACGAGCGCTCCGAAACATTCCTGAAATCTTACGAGATTTTGCAGTTCGCTACGACCATGTTTGAAATCTCGATCGTGCTCGTCTCGATTTCAGCACTCGCCGGCGCCCGGCTCTTCCTTCCGCTCGGCTGCGTCCTCAGCAGCGTGGGTCTCGTACTATTTGTGGCCGGTCTGCTTCAGGCTCGCTAGCGTTCCGGTGACATCACTTCGCGGCATCGCCGTTTTGTTGACGGCATCGGTCTTTCTCTTCGCCGGCGTTGCACGAACGCCACGCGCGCATCTGGCGACGGGAAGGATCCCGCTGACGCCATGGCCGTACCTGCCGGGAAGCATCATTCCGCTGCGCGTCGACGGCTTTGCCGCGCCGTATCAAGCGTTGGTGCTTGGAGCGGGCCGACTGCTGCCTGGCGGTCGTTACGAAATTCCGCAAGGAACGGCGCCCGGCAAGGCTTTGCTCGTGGCCGGAAATGCCGCAGGTCTTGCCGCCGCCACCGCGCGCATCGGCATGCCGCCTTCGGCCGATCGTCCCCTTCTCATCGTCGCCTCGTACGACGATGGGCTCGTCTTCCACGATGCGCGGAAGTTTTCTGTGCTAGGCGTGCTCGCAACCGGCGGAACACCCAGCGACGTTGCCATCGACGCGTCGGGAAGAATTGCAGCCGCCGACACGCAGGGCACGGCTTTAACCCTGGCGACGCTTTCGCCGTGGAACGTCGCTCACGTCGAAGGCGTCGTTCTAGGCGACGAGGTCGCGATCGATCGAACCAGCCGCGCCGTCTTCGTTACCGACCGCGATGCGAACGGAGCCGGGGCGCTGACGCGAGTGAGCGCGGACGGTACCATCACGCGAGTTGCAACCGGGGCGACGGCGGAAGGTCTGGCCATCGACGAGCATCGTCACCTCGTCTACGTAGCCAATGTCAACGACGGCACCGTTACCGCTGTAGACGCACGGTCGATGCGCATCGTCCGCCGGTTTCATGCCGTCAGCCGCATTTTCTCGCTCGCTCTGTCGCCCGATGGAACCCGCCTCTACGGCATCTCGAATCAAAGCGCCGGCTCACCATTTGCCGCACCGGGGTCCGCTGTTGTCCTCGCCCTGCGTGGGACACCCCATCTGATCGCGCGAAGCGGCGATCTCGGTTTTCCGATCGGCGCCGCGCTCGACCCCAAGGCGCAGACGCTTTTTGTCACCGACGAGGGTTTTGGCGAAGTCGACGTGCTCGATTCACGGACGCTTCGCGCGAAAAGCCCGCCACTGCGCACGTGCGCGACGCCGTGGGAACCATCGCTCGATTCCGCGAGCGAACGCCTTTACGTCCCGTGCGCCGGCGCCAACGCGATCGATGCGTTCGACGCGCGCACGCTGCGCCGCGTTCGCGGCGCGCCGTTTGCGACCGGAAGTTACCCGCTGGCCGTTGCGATATGGCGCCCGAGCGAGCGAGTACCGCGCGGGAAGCGCCGAACGCGACGCGAAGTGCAAGGCGCGTCGAAATGAAACCCGTGGTTTTCGGACTTCTCATTCTTTTCTTTGCAGCGGCGACGTCGGCGCGCGCCGACCAACTGCCCACGCGCATAGAACCGAGCGCACCATTTCCGAGAATCATCGAGGAAGCGCCGACCGTTGAGAGCGTCGCACCAGGCGTCGAATATGCCAACTACCAGCTCGATACGACTGCCGGCCCGCTGGCCGTACACGTCGTGGCCGTGGAGCCCAACCGCGGCGACGTGCGGATGGGCTCTGTCGTGGCCGACGATGCGCTCGTGTCTCGCGGTGAAACGGTTGGCTCGATGGCACGGCGTACGCGCGCGGTTGCCGGAATCAACGGCGATTTCTTCGACATCGGCAATACGAACCGGCCGATCAACATGGTCGTGCGTAACGGCGCGCTCCTCCAGCTCCCGTATAAGCGTTACGTACTTGCGATCACGCACGACGGAGTTCCGCACATTGCCGAGTTCACGTTCTCCGGGCAGCTTGTCATCGACCAACGTACGTTACCACTTGACGGCCTCGACGAGATGCCGCAGGGCGGCGCCGGAATCTCGCTGTTGACGCCGCTTTACGGACACGTTCCGCCGCACGACGATGTGACGCTCGTATCACTCGCGCCCATCGAAGGTAGTCCGCCGCTGACCCGTTATCGCGTGACCGGCGTTGCCGACAATCTCACTCCTCAACCGCCGGGCTATTACGTTGCGATCGGCTTGAGCGACTATGGCGTCGTGGGCGTTCCGAACGTCAACGACATCGTGACGGCCAGTGGGGACCTCGCGCCGCTCCCACTCGGCTCGATAACCGCGGCGATTGGCGGCGGTGCGCTCATCTTGCACGACGGAGAATGGTACGACGACCGCGACGCACCGTACCGCGAAGAGAATTCCAAACGCATGCCGTGTTCGGGCGCAGCGATCGCGCCCGATGGCCGGCTCTTTCTCGTCGAGGTCGACGGGCGCCAACCTGAGTTGAGCGTCGGCGTGACCCGAAGAGAATTTTCGGCTCTCATGCGATCGCTGGGCGCAACGGAAGGCCTGCTGCTCGATGGCGGTGGCTCCTCGACAATGGTCGTACGTCGCCTGGGCGACAGCGTCGCCGATATGGTGAACTCGCCGTCGGACGGCAAAGAGCGCCCCGTTGCCGACGGCATCTTCGTCTATAGCAGCGCCCCGTCCGGACCCCCGGTCCGCATCGTCGCTCGACCGACCATTATCCGCGCGATAACCGGCGCCCAAATAGCAATGCGCATCGCGTCCGTCGATGCGGCGTATCAGGTTGCCGCAACTCGCCAACCGGTGAGCGCGCTCGTTTTACCCTCGCGGCTCGGCGTCTTTCGCAACGATGAATTCGTCGCGCTGCATTCGGGCACCGGTCGTTTGGTACTGCGCGGCGGCGGCCTCACGGGCAACGTACCGATCGAGGTCAACGCGACGCCGGCGCGCACCAAGATAATGCCGGCGCGGCCGAACGTCGATCCCAATGCGACGATCGCCTTGACGGCCCGGGCCTACGATTCACATGGATACGGTCTCGCGCTTCCGCCGCTCTTGCGCTGGAGCGCCACCGCCGGCTCGATCGATCGCGTGGGGCGGTTTCGCGCCGGCTCGCATGACGCAAACGTCGCCCTTCGAATTGGCATGACGGTGGCAACCGCACGTGTGACGGTTGGATCGCACGACGTGGCTCTGCCATTCGAGCAACGCGCGCATTTCGTCACGGCCCGTCGCGGTGGCCGAGGCGGCGTTTTCAAGGACGCAAGCTGTCAAGGTTGCGTTCGTCTGACGTTCGCGTTTGGAAACGGCGAACGCGCCGCCTACGCGGCCAGCGACGTCCCGCTGCCTCCGGACACGATCGGAATCGCGTTCGACCTGCAAGACGACGGAAGCGACGCACGCGTCCGCGTTGCCGTGCGCAATGAGATAAACGAAGACATCTTGCTCGAAGCGACGCAGCTCGGCGAACCTGGTTGGCGCAGCGTCGCCCTGCGTTTTCCAATCGATACCCGTGCGGCACGTCTGACGGCGATTTACGTCTTGCCCCCCAAGGGCATCGAACTCTCGGAGGGCAGCATCGTTTTGAGAAACGTTCGCGCGATCGTCGCCGGCCACTAACCTCCTAGGAGGATGAGACCAACGATGCCGCCCAGGACGAGCGCCGTGCCGAGCGCGGTAGCCAGCGTGTTGGGCGCGGCTACGACTTCAACTGCCGGATAGCTCTCTACCGTCGCGCGCAACGAGAGTCCGCCCACACGAACCGCTCTCCCTCCAGCGCTCAATGCTATCGCGTTTGAGAGCGGCCGTTCGTTCTCATCGTCGACCGCAAAAAGAACTGCGGCCTCGGCGATTTTAGAGGCCCCATGCAGCAGCATTGCGGCCTGCCCGGGAGTAAACATCACCGCTTTGACGATGCGCCGAGCGGCTGGAACGTTGAACGAGTCGTACGGCAGGTCCACTCCCGCGATCGTTTGCCGGTGCTCCATCAAGAGGACCGGCGAAAGAAACGCCGAGCCGGCCGGCTGCGTGATCGTTAGACGGCTCCCTCGCAGATCGCGAGCTTCCACGTAGACGACGCTTCTCGGTATCGTACGCAGAATGAAATTTCCGGCGTCGCTTCGACGCTGTCTCAACTCCATCGGCGCGTGAAGTGCACGTTCGAGCGTGACCGAGCCGCTCGCGGGGGCGTCGGTTGAAGCCAATGGAAAGGCGAGCACGCCCAGCTCCTCTACGGAAATCCGTTGCCCGGGCGCGCCTACAAACGTTTGGCTGTCGGGCGCGAAGAGCCCGCTGGCCGCACCGGCTAATCCGGCGATCGCGGCACCCGCAGCGATTGCAACGATCGCAAACCGAGCGCGCACGCAGGACGCTCGGAAAAACTGCCGCCGGGCGGCAACGATCGCGACGACGACGAGTGCAACAAGCACGACGTTGTACCACCCGGCGTGGTAGACCGGTTGGCCCGCAAGTGCGATTTCCACCACGACGGCGGCAGCAACGGTCAGCGCCGCCGTGCAAAATAGGTTCAATGCATCAGCACCAAGGGCCTCACCGCCGATTCCATCTGAACGAAGGTTAGCGCTCCGTCGAATGCGCGAACGATGACTCCGCGTCGATTGAGAATGACGGTGGTCGGGAGCCCGAGCGCAGCATAGGTGCGTCCATATCGCTGCGCGGAGTCGATCCAGATGGGAAAGCTAATCCCCAGCGAGTCGGCAAAAGCTGCAGCGCGCTGGGGCGATTCTCCTTCGTTCACTCCGACAATTGCAATTCCATCGCGCTCATGCGCCTGTGCCAACCGTTGCAGGTCCGGCATTTCCGCGCGGCACGGCGGGCACCACGACGCCCACAAATTCATCACCACGATTCGCCCGTGATACCCATCGAGCGAAACCGCAAAGCCGCGATCGTCACGTAATGGAAAAACCGGCGCCGCTTCGCCGACCAAACTTGCGGGGCCTCCGGACCGCGGCGCAGGTGAAACGAAGAACGGCTCGAGAACGAGGAACGCGATTCCCAACGCGACCGCGGCGATGGACCACAGGAGATAACGGGACATTCATCACCCTACGGCCTCCTAGGTCCCTCTCCTCCGGCAAACGAATCGGCGTCGGCGTGCCCGCCTTGATTCTCGACGGACGAACCCTCGCCGCCGATCTGCGCACCGAACTCGTCGCGCGCACGAGTTCATTACGCGAGGCCGGCGTTCATCCCAAGCTCGTCGTGGTATATGTCGGCGAGAATGAATCGAGCCTCGCCTACGTGCGCAATCTCGAACGAACCGGTGAGCGGGTAGGCGTCAGGGTCGTCGCGGACCACCTTGCCGAAAAAGCAACGGCCGAGGAGGTCCGTTCTCGACTTAAAGATCTCCAAGCGGACTCGAGCGTCCACGGCGTCATGCTCGGCCAACCCCTGCCGCCGCATCTCTCAATTCGCGAAGTTGCCGACGCGATTCCGGCGCACAAAGACGCAGACGGCACACATCCGACAAATCAAGGGCACTTAGCATTCGGCAGCGGAACGGAGTACGTGCCGGCGACGCCGGCTGCCGTCATGCTGCTGCTCGAGCGCAGCCCGCATTGGCCGTTGCGCGGCCGTCGCGCGGTAATGGTGGGGCGATCGGTCGTCGTCGGTGCGCCCGTCGCCATGCTCATGCTTGCGCAAGATGCAACGGTTACGATCCTTCACAAAGAATCGGCTGGTTTGCAGCCATACGTCAAAATGGCGGAGATCGTCGTCGTAGCGGCCGGCGTACCTGGATTGATACGCGGCAGCGACTTGATGCCGGGTGCGACGGTTATCGACGTCGGAACGACGCTCGTGCACGGCGTGCTGCGCGGAGATGTTGATTTCGAAAGCGCGGTTTCCGTGGCGGGCGCAATCACGCCGGTTCCCGGCGGCGTCGGTCCAGTTACGAATGTCGCTCTTCTGCGAAACGTCGTGAAGTCGGCGGAACGCGCAGGTCGCTCGTCGCGCGACGCATAAGCGAGTTTTGTGGTAACGGAGAAACTCTTGCACGATCTGGATGCGTTGCATCCGCCGCCGCATCCACTTCTCATCGAATTAGAACGACGCGCTGACGAGGACGCACCGACGATCTCGCGCGTGACGGGGCGCTTTCTCTCTACGATCGTTACGGCAATGCAAGCAACTCGCATTCTCGAAGTCGGCACGAAGTGCGGCTACTCGACGCTTTGGATGGCGCTCGCTCAGCCCGCCGTCGGAAGGATTTGGACCGTCGAGCCGGACGTACGGCGCACCGACGTGGCTCGGTCCTACTTTGGCCGCGCCGGCGAAGAGGACTCGATCGAGGTTTTCAACACGCCGGCGCTCGAGCTGCTCGAAAACTTTCCGCACCGCAATCTCGACATCGTATTCGTGACCGCTAACGCATCCGAATATCTGCTCTACCTCGAGCAGATCGTTCCTATGCTCAAGCTTTCGGGGTTGGCGATGTTCAACGAGTGCTTGACAACGCCCGCGTTTGCGCGGCGGTTTCTGACCCATCCCGCTCTCGACGCCACCATTTTGCCGTTCGGCCTTGGTATCGGCGCACGGCAACAATAACGAGTGTTCGTGTCTAACGCAACGGCCTTTCGCCGTGCGATGCGCCGCGTCCCCACCGGGGTCACGGTTGTCACCACGCTCAAAGAGGGCGAACCGCGTGGGATAACCGTCAACGCCTTTGCCAGCGTCTCACTCGAGCCGCCGTCGCTTTTGATTTGCGTGAACCGGGAGGCTCGCAGCTACCTCTTCATTTCGAGCTCGCGCATCTTCTGCGTCAACGTACTCGCGGGCGACCAGCGCTCTCTCGCCGAGCATTTCTCGGGAAAGGTACGCGACCGCCAGTTCGCGGAGATCGGCTACGCCGTCGATGCGACGGGAGCACCGGTCTTGAACGGCGCGATCGCGCACTTCGAGTGCGAGCTCGCCCAGGAATACCACTTCGGCTCGCACTCCCTTCTGCTCGGGCACGTCCTATCGTGCGGCGCGCGTCCGGGCTCACCGCTCGGGTACTTCAATGGCGGCTTTCACGACTTCGGGATCCACGTGGATTAGGGTACCCGATTGATACGGCAGACGTTCTCAGTCGGGCCGCTGGCCTGCAACTGCACCATCATTGCCAACGAGGCAAACGGCGAAGCGATCGTTGTCGACGGCGGGGACGGCATCGATGACGTAATCGCTCGGCTAAACAGCAACGGCTGGCGTGCCAAGTTCCTGGTTCACACCCACGCCCATATCGACCACATCGGCGACCTTGGGCGTCTGCGCGAACTCGCCGGCGGCGCGGCGTTGCTGCACCCCGGAGATTTGCCGCTCTACAAGACGCTCGCGCTCCAAGCGCGTTGGATCGGAATCGCCAACGTACCCCCAGTCGTCGCGCTCGACGGCGAGCTGCACGACGGCGATGTGCTCCAGCTCGGAGACGTTCGCTGCCGCGTGCTGCATACGCCCGGGCATACTCCCGGCAGCGTCTCTTTTGAAGTTGCGGATCACGAAAGCCTCGCGCTGCTCACGGGCGATACTCTTTTCGCCGGTGCGATCGGGCGCTGGGACTTAGGCGGCACGTCGATGGACGATATCGTGCATTCGATTCGTACGAAGCTCATGGATCACGATGACGACACGCCGGTAGTGCCGGGGCACGGCCCTTTCACGACGATCGGGATCGAACGAAACTCCAATCCCTACCTTATCGATGTTTGAGCCGGCCGCGCGCAAGCGACGGCTTTTCGTCGGAATCGATCTCAATCCGCAAGCCCGCGACGCTTGCGCGCGCATCTTGGAAGAACTGCGCAAGACCGGATTCGCTGCAAAATACGAGGAGGCGGAAAAGCTGCACGTGACGCTCGCGTTCTTGGGCTTTGTCGAGCCCTCGCGCTACGAGGAGATCGTCTCGAAGTTGGTTGAGGTTGGCGCGCGATCGAAAGCATTCTCTTTTTTGCTGGACAAACTCGCGGCCTTCCCTCACGAGCGTAGACCACGGGTCGTCTATATCGGCGCCCACGAACAAGGCGCGCCGTTCCGAATGCTCGCAGGGGAGCTTAGAAACGGGTATGTTCCACTGGGCTTTGAGTTCCGCAACGATTCCGTCGCGCACGTGACGATCGCTAAAGTCAAAGAAGCAAAGCGTCCCTTGCCCTTGATCGAACTTGTGCCCATTCCGCTCGAGGTTCGAGAGCTGGTTCTCTTTGAATCGCTGCCGAATCCGGCCCACAGGACCTCGCGCTATGAAAGGCTCCTGACCGCGCCCTGCAGGAGCTAGTTAGTGCAGCTTGATCAGCAGTTTTCCGGCGTCCGCACCGTCAGCCGACGGCGCCGGAGTAAAGGGTTGCGCTGGAGCGGGTGCCGCGTCAGCCGCCCTTGGCATCGCCGCGTAGTCAGGCACTGCGCCGGCAGCGACCTTGCCGCTATAATCGGTAAGCGCGACCTGCAGGGCCTCAAGCGCGCGCTCGGGGTAATCTTTTTTCTTTTCCGGATACCCGTCGAGTTCTCGCTCGATGTCGGCCGCCGTGATGGCGGCGGCTTCGTCGACGGTCTTTCCCTTGGCCAGGTTTACGACGAGGCTGCACGTCGCCGTTCCGAATCCGCATCCGGTGGTGAAGTACGAGATCTCCTCAATCACTGCACCCGGTCCGACTTTCAAGAAGAAGTTGTACATGTCACCGCAAGAATCGCTGAAGTACTCACCGCTCGCGGTGGCATTCTCCATCGTGCGAAAGCCGTTGCGCTCTTCCACTAAGCGCTGAAATTTTGGAAAATCCATGTTAACCCACCGTCTCTGCTGGATGAAGCTCGAAGCGACACTCTCTTCCGCCTCTCGCAAGCGATTCCGTTTGCGTGTGTTCCCCGCCGATGGTCTCGTCGATCATGTGATGAATGACCTGGCAGACCTCGGGATGTTCCTTCGCCGTACTCGAATAGGGACAGGTATGCTCGTGCAGTGCGAACCCGCCGTCGATCAAGCTGTATTCGGCGATGACGCCGCTCTTGCGCAAAATTTCGGTAAGCTGAGCGACCTTCTGCTCCGGTTCCTTCGCATTGACCGATAGGCGCGCGCGGTCGATCGCACGCCGCGAGAGACCGTCGAAGACCTGCTCGACCGCCTGCGTGCCGAACTGGCTGCGCACCTCGCGCAGCACGGCTGTCAGCATTTTATCGTAGGCTTGCGGAAAGAGCTTGTCGGCATCGACCGTAAGCGAAAACTCGTAGGTTGGTTTGGTTGGTCCACGTCGCACCGAAGTCTCGGCAACGAGGCCGTCGCGCTCGAGGACCATCAACTGCTGGCGGACCGCATTGGGCGAAAGCCCGAACGAACGTGCCAAATCGGTCGCCGAAGCCGAGCCTCGACGGCGCAGCTCGCTAACGATATTTCCCCGAGTACTCTGAAAGAAGCGATCGGCGTGCATCTACGGCGCTATCCTAGCATGAAGGCGCCGAGATAGTAAAGTTTTTCCTTGACTTTCTAAGAGACCCTCGGCTACCATAAAACCGCATGCCCGACCAAGGTCTCCGCATCTCCAACCTGCGTTGCCGAGTTGCCGGCACCGAAATCTTAAAGGGAATAGACCTTACCGTTGAACCGGGCCGGGTTGCGGCCCTCATGGGTCCAAACGGAAGCGGGAAGTCGACACTTGCATTCTCCCTGACCGGCCACCCGCTCTACGAAGTGAGCGGCAGCGTCGAGCTAGACGGCGAGGACTTGCTCGCTCTATCGCCCGATAAGCGCGGCCGCGCCGGCCTGTTCCTCTCCTTTCAGTACCCTGCTGCGATTCCGGGAGTGAAAGTCGCGAACTTCTTGCACGCCGCGCGCCAGGCCGAGCGGCCAGGCGATTTGCCGCCCGCGAAATTCCGCGCGCTTCTACTCGAAAAGATGGCCCAGCTTGGAATCGATCCGTCCTTTATGGGCCGCTATCTTAACGACGGCTTCTCTGGCGGCGAAAAGAAGAGACTCGAGATGCTCCAACTCGCCGTGCTCGCACCCAAGTACGCCATCATGGACGAGACCGACTCGGGTCTCGATATCGACGCACTCAAGGATGTCGGCGACTCAATCGCGGCCCTACGAGCCAGCGACGAAGGGCGCAACACCGGATTTCTCATCATCACGCATTATCCGCGCATCTTGCAATATGTCACGCCCGATGTGGTTCACATCATGATCGACGGACGAATCGTGAAGACCGGCGGACACGACCTCGCGCACCGCATCGAGCGCGAGGGCTACGATAAAATCCGCGAGGAGAGCGGCGCGGTTGTTTAGTGCCCCCGGTACTACAACCCCAGAGCCTGTACTGAGCGGAGCCGAAGTGCCTGTACTGAGCGGAGCCGAATCGCCTGCACTGAGCGGAGCCCAAGTGCCTGTACTGAGCGGAGCCGAAGTGTCTGCACTAACGCGCGAGACCTACGAGCAGCTTAGCTCCTTCGACCTTGTGCTGCTACCGATCGAGGCCCGAATGCGCGCACTCGACAGCTTCTTCTCGCTACCGAGCAAGCGCGAAAAACCGGGCCGCTTTTGGCGGGTCGACTTCGAGTTGATTCTCCCCGACCCCAATGCTATCGAGCCGGCCGTTGCAGAGGTGCCGGTTGAGAACCGAGATCGCGCCGTCATTGCATGTAGTTTAGCGACGGCGGCCCGCGAGCATCCCAAACTTCTCGCTCGGGCCTTCGGCACGACGGGCATCGAGGCGAACAAGTTTGGCGCGCTGGCGAAGGCGTTTGCCGGTAGCGGGGTCTTTGTTTACGTGCCCGCCGACCACGCCTGCGACGATCCGATCGTCATCCGCTATCACGCCGAGTCCGGTGCCGCAATCTTCCCCTGGAGCGTCGTGCTCGCCGAACGCGGGGCCCGCGTTACCGTCATCGAACGCCTGACCGGCGGCGAAGGGGCTTTCATCTGTGGCGCGGCCGAGGTTGTCGGCGCAGAGCACGCCGATGTTACGTATGCAGTGCTGCAGGAGGCCGCGCAGAGCGCTCGCGTCATATCAACCCGGTCGGCGCGCCCAGGCCGCGATGGACAAATTTTGTGGAGCGTGGCAGAGCTTGGCGGCGGTCTCGCCGTCGGCGACGTTCGCATCTCCATCGGAGAGCCCGGAGCCAAGGCGCAGCTCGCGGCGATCTTCTTTCCGCGCGAATCGCAACACGTCGACCTCGTTAGCACCGTCGAGCATCTCGCCGGGGAGGCGACTTCGGAAACTCTTGTCAAGTCCGCGGCGATAGATCGTGGTCAGGCGCGCTTCCTCGGCAACATTCGCATCGCGCCTCACGCTCAAGGGAGCGACGCGCGCCTGCGCGACGACGCGCTTCTCCTCTCACCGAAGGCGCACATCGATTCGGTACCCGCGCTGGAAATCGGGGCAAACGACGTCAAGGCCTATCATGGTGCAACGGTCGGCGCGATTGACGCTGAGCAAATTTTCTACATGGAGAGTCGCGGCATCGAACCCGGCGCGGCGGAGCGCATGATTGCACTCGGTTTCTTCGAGCCCGCGGTCGAGTGGTTTCCCTCGTTGAGCCTTCGCGACGAAATCCGCGCTGCCTTAGCGGCGAAGCTCTCATGACGCAGACGCTGCACACGTCGCTCTCCGTCCCTCAGCAAGACCACGACGACAACGCAAAGACCGAGCGGATTATTTCCGATTTTCCGATCCTTGCGCGTCCGACCTCGCGCGGGAAGCGGCTCGTGTACCTCGACTCGGCGGCAACCTCGCAAAAGCCGCGCGTCGTCATCGATGCTTTGGTGGATTACTACGAGCAGTATAATGCGAACATTCACCGCGGCGTCTACGAGATCGCCGCACGCGCAACCGCCGAATTCGAACACGCCCGCGTCAAGCTCGCGCGCTTCATCGGGGCGGGCGTTTCGGAGGTGGTATGGGTGCGCAACACGACCGAGGCGATCAACCTCGTCGCGTATTCCTGGGGCAATGCGAATGTAGGAGCCGGCGATGTAATTCTGCTGACCGAGCTTGAGCACCATTCCGATCTGGTGCCGTGGCAGCTCCTAGCGGAACGAAGCGGTGCCGTACTGCGTTTCATCCCGGTCGACGATCGCGGGCTTTACGTTCTCGACGACCTCGACGAACTGCTGGTCGGCTGCAAGCTCGTCGCATTGACTCACGTCAGCAATACGCTGGGAACGATCTCGCCGCTCGAGAAAATCATACCGCGCGCCCACGCGGCCGGCGCGATCGTCCTCGTCGACGGGGCGCAAGGAGCGCCGCATTTGCCGCTCGACGTCAAAGCGCTCGATGCCGACTTTTACACGTTCAGCGGTCACAAGATGCTCGGACCAACGGGTATTGGAGTACTCTACGGCAAGCGCGCGCTGCTGGAAGCGATGCCGCCCTTTTTCTCCGGCGGCGATATGATCCGCAAGGTCGGGTACGCGGAGACGACTTTCGCCGATCCGCCGCGGAAGTTCGAGGCTGGAACGAGCAATATCGCCGACGCCATCGCTTTCGGCGTCGCGACCGAATATCTCGAAAACGTTGGAATGAGCTGGGTGCGCGAACACGAGCAACGGCTGACCGCCTATGCACTGGAACGTCTTGCGGCGCTCGAGCCGCGCGGCTTGGCGATCTATGGGCCGCGCGACGCCGCGCTTGTTTCGGGAGTGATCTCGTTCAACTTGGCCGACGTTCACGCGCACGATCTCGCCTCGATCTTGGATACCGAAGGTATTTGCGTACGCGCCGGTCACCATTGCACGATGCCGCTGATGGAAAAGATGGG
>DATDIA010000044.1:0-4699 GCA_036521295.1 Candidatus Cybelea sp.
GCGATGGCCGAATCGAAGCCGACGGTTTGAGCGTCGGCACAGACGCAACGTTGCAGACCAACGACGGCTCGATTCGAGTGGGGCTCGCACCCAACGCCGATCTAACGATCGATGCTTCAACCGCCGACGGAAGAATCGTTCTCGACGGAACGTCGCTCGACCCCGATGATGCTTCGCACCGCACCATCCGACTTGGTGCCGCCAGCGGCAGAATGAAACTGGCGACCTCTGACGGATCGATTCACATTCTCACAAATGGAGTACCACAGTAATGGATTCTGGCGAGGTTCTCGTCCCGCTCTTTGCGATTATCTTCATATTCGGAGCGCCCTGTGCCGTGTGGCTGATCTCACGGGTGCTCGCGCATCAAGAACGGATGGAGATGCTCCGCCGCGGCATCGTCCCTCCGCCGAACGCTCGCGATATGCGCCGAGCGATGAAATATGGCTGGACTCCGAGCGCGATGCCCCAAGGCAGCTCGAATCCATACCTGGACTACCCGACGGACTTCGCCGCGCAGCAGCAGCTGCGCAAAGGCGTGCAGATTGCCTTTATCGGCTTAGCGTTGCTTATCGGACTCGGCTTCATCGGCTACCGCGGCGACGGGACGTTCGTTTACGGCCCCTGGCTGCTGGGCGGCCTGATTCCCCTCTTCGTCGGCATCGCTCAGGTCATCGGCGCGATTCTCAGCGGCGCTACCTTCGGACCACCCTCGGCACGACAGCGCTTCGGGCCGCCGCCTGGGCCCGGAACGACATCGACCTCTGGAAACGAAGCTGGGAGCGGCACGCCTCCTGGGCCCGCGTATGGCGGATGGCGGCCTGGCCCAACCCCGGAGATCGAAAAGCCGGCTTCACCCCCGGATTACCGGGTCTAAAATAGGAACGAGCCTTCAAATGACGATGCCGCCGATCGACTGACCGGCGGCATCGCGTATCGAAATAAAGACGATATTACTTGCAGGAGACCAAGGCCATGGCCCAGCCGGCGGCCGTGCGAGTCCTGACCAGATATCCATCCGCAGTCCGATCGTAAACCTGATAGCCCGCTCTTAGTGCGTCGGCTAGTGATTTGAAGACGATGAGACCTGCCATCTGGGGACCCTCCTTTCCCGATTATTTACGCTCTCTATACAGTATAACGGCTCGAGTAGCAAGGTTGCGTACCAATTTTCAGAGATTTTCCTAAGAATTTGTTGAAAATAGCTGAAAAGAATGACGACGATCGACCAAAAGGCCGGAGTGCACGCGACCACGGTAACCAAACGTCGCGAACTCGCGACCGACGTTGTGTTGTTGTCGCTCGACGCGCCGAAGCTCGCGCAGGCAACGCGGCCGGGACAGTACGTGATGGCGATACCCCCCAGCGGTGAAAAGGCTGCAACGGCGCTTGCCGTCTACGAAGCGGAAGGCAAGCTCGCGAGCCTTCTCTTTTTTATCACCGGAAAGCGCACGCGTGAACTCGCACAACTCGGTTCCGGCGATCGGCTTGACGTCGTCGGACCGCTCGGTAACGGCTTCGATTGCTTGCAGGACGTCCGCGACGTGGCCGTCGTTGCCGGCGGCGTCGGCATTGCTTCAGTACTCCTGTGCGCGCAAGCGCTCTTGCGCGCGGGAGCAAGGGTAAGGCTCTTTTATGGAGCGCGAACGGCGGAGCTCATCGTCGACTCACAGCGCTTCGCAGATGCCGGATGCGAGCTCGTGGTAACGACCGACGACGGCAGCGCAGGCGAGCGCGGGTTCGTTACGGATGCGCTGGCCTGCGCAAGCAAGCCGCAGCTAATCTATGCATGCGGTCCTTCGCCGATGCTGCGTGCGGTCGCGCGCATCGCTGCGGAGTTCGGCGTGCGAGCGCAGCTTTCGCTCGAAGAGACGTTCGGATGCGGCATCGGGGGCTGTTGGGGATGTGTCGTGCCGCTGGTTCAGAAGAGCGCGCAGGCGCCGAGCTTTCCGCCCGCCGATGCCGGAGGGAGCGACGTCGTCTACGCGCGTATCTGCCGTGAAGGCCCGGTCTTTTGGGCCGACGAGCTGCGATGGTGACCGCGGGGGCAAGCCTGGCGACAAAGCTCGGAAAGCTCGAGCTCGCATATCCCACGCTGATGGCTAGCGGCTGCTATGGCACGGGCGAGGAGTTTGCGCCGTTCGCCGATCTCACAAAAATCGGTGCGATCGTCCTCAAAAGCGTCACGCGTCTTGCGCGTCTGGGGAATCCGACACCGCGCATCGTTCATACTCCGGCGGGCATGCTCAACGCGATCGGATTGCAAAATCCAGGTCTCGATTGGTACCTTGAACGAGAAGTACGTAAGTATGCCGACCGGCCGTGCAAGATCATCGGCAGCGTCGCCGGTTTTTCCATCGACGACTACGCGTACGTCTGCGAGCGTCTAGCGGCGCGGGCCGAAATTGCGGCCATCGAGCTCAACGTTTCCTGCCCGAACGTTGCTAGCGAAGGCGAGACCTTCGGCTGCGATCCCGATCTTACCGCTCAAGTGGTGCGCGCAGCGCGCTCGACCACCGATAAACCGCTCATCGTCAAGCTCTCGCCTAACGTGACCGATATCTGCACCGTCGCGCGCGCGGCGGAAACCGCCGGCGCGAACGCATTAGCCGTCATCAACACGGTCCGCGGCATGGCGATCGACGTTGAGACGTGGCGCCCGCGCCTTGGAAATGTCGGCGGCGGTCTTTCGGGACCCGCCATACGTCCGATCGCGGTGCTCGCGGTCTATGAGGTCGCGCAAGCAGTAAAGATTCCGATCGTCGGGCAGGGAGGCATCGAGAACCTTACCGACGCACTCGAGTTTTTCTTAGCGGGTGCAACCGCCATCTCGATCGGAACGGCGAACTTCATCGATCCTCGCATTCCCGAGCGCATCGTTGCGGAGCTGCATGCGTATCTCACGCGCCGCGGGCTTGCTGGGATCGACGCGATCGTCGGACGGGCGAACGTGGGTTTTGCAACCCCTTATCAATACGAAGGAACCGAAGGTTAGGGAACTCTGCAGATGGCCCAGCTAATCGTTGCCCTCGACGTGCCGAGCGCCGAAAAAGCCGAGGAGCTCGTCGACAAACTTTACGAGCTCGACGTGATCGTCAAAGTTGGCCTGGAAGCGCTTTTCGGATATCCTCAACGGATTCTTTCGTACTGCGAAGCGCGCGACGTGCGGATCTTCGTAGACGCAAAGCTGCACGACATCCCGCGAACGGTTGGCGCCGCGATATCGCAGCTCGTCCGGCCGAACGTCCACCTCGTCAACGTGCACGCCGTCGGCGGCCTCGAGATGATGCGTGCCGCAGTCGATGCCGCCGGCGAATGCGCGGCCGAGCTCGGCATCGACCCGCCCCACGTCCTTGCCGTGACGCTGCTCACGAGCATCGCGCCCGAGGATCTCAACGAGCTCGGATTCCAAGGCGGCCCGGGCGAGAACGCGATTCGTCTGGCCGCACTGGCGCGCGACGCGGGCTGCGCCGGGGTCATTTGCAGCGCGCACGAGGTCCGCGATCTCAAGCGCTTCTTCGGCGAAGATTTTCTCACGCTGACGCCCGGCATTCGTCCGTCCGGAAGCGCTCATTCCGATCAGAAACGCGTCACGACGCCCGCCGCGGCCGTTGAGGCCGGCTCGGATTATCTGGTCGTTGGACGGCCGATCGTTGAAGCGTCCGATCCGGCGGCTGCCGCCAAAGCCATCCTCGAGGAAATGTCCGTACGAGCATGAGCGTAACGTCACTCGACCTGCAGAGCGCCCTCGCTCGGCGCGGCGCCATCCTCGAAGGACATTTTCGCTTGAGCTCTGGACGCCACAGCGACCGGTTCGTGCAGAAGTTTCGGATTTTAGAGGATCCCGCGCTACTCGAACGCGTCGGCAGCGCGATTGCCGATCGATTTCGGATACTCAAGCCGACGGTCGTCGTCGGTGCCGCCGTCGGCGCCATCGTACTCGCCTATGAAGTCGCGCGTCAGCTCGGCACGAAAGCAATCTTCGTTGAAAAGGAAAACGGCGTGCCCACACTGCGACGCGGCTTCACGCTTTTGCCGGACGACCGAGTATTACTCGTCGAGGATGTGTTGACCACGGGGCTTTCGGTAAGCGAAACGATCGACGTCGTGCGGCGTCACGGTGCACGGCTCGTCGGTCTGGGCATCATCGTCGCTCGAGGCCCTTCGCCACCGTTGCGGACCGGCTCCGATTCAAACGAGCTGCCGACGCATATCTTGCTCGAGTTGCCACTGCGCTCGTACGACGAATCCGAATGTCCACAATGCCGCGCCGGAGAGCCGCTGACCGATCCAGGCTCGCGCCGTTCGTGACCGTCGAGGTTCGGGTCGCGGGGCAACGGGGTGAGCAAGCCGTTGCGGACCGTGACTTCGTGAAGAGACTGGGGGAGCAAAGCGTCATGCCGAGTGTCGGTTCGTTACGTCCGGCGAGCGAAGCGAAGGCGCGCGAGGCCTTCGACCGGCTCTGCGAAGTCGTCGAGGGCCAGTCGAACGTCACGCTGATCGCACAACGCAACGGCGAGCGCGTCGGCTTTCTGCTCTTACTCGACGAGCTTCCGGACGAAGTGACGCTGTTGCCTCAAGCCTTCATTGCTTACATGGCAGTCGAGCCGAGCTTGCGGCGAAACGGAGTCGGAGCGGCGCTGCTCGCGGCGGCTGAGGATGAGGCGCGCCGCCGAGGGTTGCCGTATATGGCCTTGAT
>DATDIA010000045.1:0-11949 GCA_036521295.1 Candidatus Cybelea sp.
CGAGCACGGCGCGCGGCGTTTTAGCCGTCTTGGGCTGGAGGTAGGTGTCGAGTGCGACGCTCATGCGCCCGTTCGTCGTTGCGGCAATCGTTGCGAAGCGCGCCGCGATCCAATCGCGCGCCCCGAAGACGCCATGATCGCGACTCGAGGCGCGCTCCGAAAAGTCGTTACGGGTTCCGAACGCGACTAGGCGGTCGACCGTGCTTTGTAAGCGATTCGCTTCAACGGCTTCGACCAGCGAGCCGATCGGTGCGTACGGCATCACGCGCGGAAGTGAATCATCGGCGTCGAGCGCGCCCAGCAGCAGCACGCCGGCGAGAGCGATCATCTTCATGCGCTCAGCTTTTACGAAACCGCGGCAAGCTCCTGATGGCGCGATCGGTAGCGGCCAAGCGTGACGACCGTGCCTGTTTCCGGTCCCCTGCGTATGTCCAGGAAGTGGGTGCAGCGCTGCATGATCGTGATGCCGCGGCCGGCTTCGGCTGAGACGCTCGGAAGCGCGAGTTGGCGCTGAGCCGGTAGGGCAAAGCCGCAACCGCGGTCGCGAATAGTCGCGACGACCACGCCGCCATCGATGCGGATTTGGACTTCGATCGCTTCATCCGTAGCCGCGTGGCGAATGGCGTTGGCGATTGCTTCGCCCATGGCTAAAAGCAGGTTCTCCGCGTCGAGTGCGGTCAACCGGTGGAATCGGGCAAATTTCAAAAATGCGCGACGCGCGGGTGCCGCGAAGCGGGGCAGCGGCGGAATGCTCAAGCGTAGAACGTTCATCTGATTTTGGCGACCAACGAGATTCTTCCTAAGCGGGCGATATTCAAACCCACCGTTTACGTCCTGGCCTGCCGGGATGGGTCGCTCTATACGGGCGCGACCGGCGACCTCGAGCGTCGTTTATCGGCCCATCGCCGCAAAAAAGGGGCGAAGTACACGCGCGGACGCCTGCCGGTCGCTTTGGTTGCGTGGTGGCATCCCTCGTCGTATGGGCTCGCGAAATCGCATGAAGCTCGCTTTAAACGCCTTTCGCGCGCGGCTAAGCTGGGAATGCTGGTCAGCGGGAAAGCCTATGGCTGCGTCGTCTATCGTGGGCAGCGCTAGGCGTAGGACCTCGCTACCGCAGCGTACACTGCTCGCGCGACCGCATGAATCGCGGCGTAATCGGCCGCATAGTCGTATGCGTCGGCCGTCATGACGGCCAGAATAAATGGTGAGTCGCCGTACGGCTCGACGATTGCGACGTCGTTGCGGGTTCCCTCAATCTCGCCGGTTTTGTTTGCGACGGGCGTGCCGGCCGGAAGTGCGGCGGGAATGCCGTCGCGATCCGTCTGGCCGAGCATGATAGCCACCATCGAGCGGCAACGTTTGGCCGAAACGATCGAACGAACACCTTCGCGAGCGCCGCGCTCGATCAGAAAGAGCAGACGGCCCATATCTGCCGGAGTTGAAACGTTATCGTTGTGGTGCGCGATTGCGGCGTAATCGAGGAACTTGCGAGCGAGGTGCGTCCGAGCCATTCCGGCTCGTCTGCCGATGGCGTTGATCGTCTCGACACCGAAGTGATCGATGAGGAGATTCGCGGCCGTGTTGTCGCTGCGCTGAATCATCGGACGTATGAGCTCGTTGACGGTAAAACGTTTGCCGTCCGGCTCGTCGACCATAAAATCAGAGCCTCCGATGAGATCGCCGCGGTGGAACGTAATCTTTGCCGCCAAGGCTCCGGGTGTAGCCTCGTCCATCGCGTACGCGGTCGTCATGATCAGGACCTTGATGGTCGACGCGGTCGGAAAACGGTCGGCAGCCGCGTAGGCGACGAGTACGTCTCCCGCGGCCATCGTGCGCGCGTACACGCCGATTCGTCCCGGCATCCGGCGTGCAGCCGTTCTGACCATCCCGCTCAGCGGCGCAGCGGAAAGCATCTGCGGCACTAGGAGCGCCGCGCCGGCGGAGTGCAAAAACGTGGTGCGCCTCACGAGCCGGTTCCCTGATAGTGGCGCAAACCCACGAGCCAAAATGCATAGGCTGCGCCTAGCCAAGCGAGGCCGATCGTCGGCGTGAGCAGCCCGACGATCGGGTTGAGATGCAGTCCGGTCTCGGCCTTCTGCAAGAAGTACGTGGCCGGAAAATAATTCATGAACGCGAACGGCAGCACGAAAGCCAGGACGATTCGTACGCCTCGCGTGTAGATGCTGATGGGATAGCGAGTGAAATCTTGTTCCAGCGACATCACCACCCAACGAAGCGTGTCCACGCGAATGAACCAAAATGCGCAGGTCGCCACGGCCAGGGAGATTCCCAGATCGATCAACGCGCCGCCGAAAACGACGAGCGGAACGAACACCGCAAACACCCAATCGACCCGAACCTTTGCGGCGACCGTCGCCGCGCCGAGCGTAGCGATCGCCAAAACCAAGCCGTCGGGAACGATCTGTTGGGGTACGGTCAGTACTTGAAAGAGGGCGTCGAGCGGCCGCACCAGGAAGCGGTCGAAGCGGCCTTCACGAACGTACTCGGGGACGCTGACTACGGTGAAAAAGAGCGTGTTGTGCAGCTCGTGCCCGGCCATCCAGAGCGCGTACAAAAAGAACATTTGCCTAAAGTCCCAGCCATTCATCGAGGGAAACTGCCGCATCGTTACGTAGAGCGCGCCCAGTGCAACACCGTGATAGACGATGGTAAAGACGAACCACAACACAAAATTGGCGCGGTACTCGAGCAATGTCAGGAGATTTATCCGCCAATATTCCAGATAGGCCCGGAGCATCGGTGAAACGATTCGGTAGCGCGCGGCGGCTACCCGTGCGGGCGCCCTTTCGCCTGGATCTCACGGTCGATGCGCTGCGCCGAATTGCGAGCAACGTCGTGGACGTCGTATCGGATGGAACGTATTACCGTGCTCTAAGCGACGAAAAAGGAACGGCTCTCCTGGCGGTCCGTCGTCACGGCACGGGCGCGCTCGAGATCCGCGCCACCGATCGCGACACTCAGCGCTGGATTCCGGTCGTGGCGCGGATGCTCGGAACGCAGGTCGATCTCACGCAGTGGTATGCGCGCAGCCGCCGCATCGCCTGGTTGGCGCGGTTAACGGCGGCTTTACGCGGCCTCAAACCGCCGCGCTATCCGACGCTCTGGGAGGGATGCGCGCACGCGATACTCTTCCAGCAGATTTCGATTTACGCCGCGGGGGCGATCATGCGACGTGCCGTCGAGGTTCTCGGCGAGCCGGTCACCGTCGGCGACATTCGATGCGTCACCTTTCCGCCGCCGGAACGCTGGCTGGGCGCCGATGATGCGACGCTGCGCGCCGCGGGCATTTCCCGAACCAAGATCGCCCATCTTCGGTGCGCCGCCGACGCCTTCATCGGCGGCGAGATCGAAGAGGACGCACTCGAGCAGCTGCCGACGTATCAGGCAGCGCAACGGCTTTGCAAGATCCGCGGCATCGGCGCCTGGAGCGCATCGGTGATGCTTCTGCGGGGCCTTGGCCGACTCGATGCGTTTCCACTGCGCGATTCCGGCGTCGCGCGCGCGCTGTCGCTGCTCTCAGGAGATGAGCGCGTCGATGTGGACCGGCTGCTCGAAACGCTCGGAAGCGTTCGGGGAATGCTCTATTACCAGCTACTTCTGGGCCGCCTGCGAAATCTGGTTGTCCGGAGCAATCAAAAAACTAGCAGGCTGCTAGCCGCCTTGAATAACGATGCGGTTGGAAGCGGCCCGCCACACTAGCGATGAGAGAGCCGCGAAGATCGCGAGCCACGCGAGCTGCGTTGCGATGCTCGAAGCCCATTGCGAGGGTGGGATCACGCCGACGTAGATGAGCAACGGCGTCGAGTAAATCGCCGCAAAAGGCAGCGAGAACACGATTCTGCCAAGCAAGCCGGGAAAGAGCGTAAGCGGGATGATCTGGCCGGAGAGCAGATCGGAGACCCAGCGAACGATCAGCTGCGCGGCAAACGTCTCGAGCGTCCAAAACGCCACGCAGTTCATCAGAAAGTTCAAGAAGAAATTTACGCCGTATCCGACGGCGAAGGCCAGCAGAAAAGCCCCGAAGGCGGCCGGCGACGGCACGTCGATGTGCACGAGCAGCAGGGCGCACAGCAGCGAAGGCACGACCAGGAGCGCGTGCAGCAACGTCTCGCCGAAGCCGTCGCTGAAGAAGTAGAGCGGAACGCTGATCGGCTTCATGAGGTCGGTCGCGATCGTCCCTTCCCGGATTTTTTCGCGAATCAATCGCGTTCCGTCGACTTCCAATATCAGCGACATCAGCATCGCGATCGTGGCGTACGTGATCATGCTGTGCAGTGGAAGATTGATCGGTGCGGCATTTTGCGCGTAGAGCGCCGTCCACAGCGCTCGGAGAATATAGACGCGCAGCACCAGCGACCCGATCTCGGTGAGTACCTCTATCCGGTAAGTGGCCTCGCGAGAGAACGCCTTCTTCGCAAACTCCACATACGGAAGCACTAGCGGTCACTCGACGTCGCGTCGCGTCCCTTCTGTTTTTTGATGGCCTGTTGCCTACGCTGCTCCATCTCTTCCAGCTCGAGCATCATGACGTCGACGACCTTGTCGACTTGCGTGGCTTGCGTTGGCGGCGGCTCCTCGCCCGCGCGCCGCCGCGGAACCGGCTTGAGGTTTCGGTGCTCCTCGAGCGCCGCGTCTTGCGCGTGGGCCTTGCGCAGAAACTTTGCGTACGTCTGCGCGGCACGTCCGCGAGCGTCCTCGCCCGGTTCGAGATTGAAAACGTCGGCATAGAAGTCGATCTTGGCGTGAATCTCCGGTGCTTTTTCTGGCGGAGCGATCGTCGCGGGATCTCCGAACGCAACGTGAAGCATCGGTACGCTCGTCTCCGCGGTCAGCCGGGCCTTTACCTGGACGATCGCGTTGAGCGCGACGCCGCTGCCGTCCTCGAGTTTGGCACCGTTAAAAATTTTCGCACCGCTGGCGACGAAGCAGCCATTGCCGATCGTCGCGCCCACGACGTAGGCGTGAGGACCAACGATGCATCGATCGCCGATTATGAGCGGATACTGCAGAGCGCTTCCGCCGCTGGCTTTGAGCACCGAGTTCTCCATGACGACGCACTGAGCGCCGATCGTCACCGGCGCCCCTTCGGAGGTAATGACGGCGCCGTGCAGCACGGCGCACTCCGGGCCGATGGTTACGTCGCCGCCGATGGTCGCGCTCGGTGCGACGTAGGCACTCGGGTGGATCTTGGGTCTCTTCGTCCCGCTGGAAAAAATCACGAAGCGTCCTCCTCGGACCGGTGGCCGTAGCCTTCGACGTAGATCCGCCGGATGATCGACTCGAGATCGGGCTCTTCCAAGCTGACGTCCTCGACGCGATACCGTTCGCTGGCTTGACGCACCAGAAGATCGGCTCGTTGCAGATTCCGGTCGAAGCGAAAGCGCGCACTCGAGTCCTCGACTCCGGCAAGCTGGGCCCCCTCGAGGTGCGGATGCTCGATCGGCTCGCTGAAGCGCACGACGAGCGTGCGAAATCGGCCGTACTCGCTCTTGATCCGCTCGATGTCGCCGTCGTAGATGATCTTGCCTTGATCGATCAAGACGATTCGCCGGCAAAGGCGCTCGACGTCTGCAAGGTCGTGAGTCGTCAAAACGATCGTCGCCCCGCGCTCGGCATTGATGCGCGCGATGAATTCGCGAATTGCCTCCTTAGCGACGACGTCGAGTCCGATGGTAGGTTCGTCGAGGTAGACGATCTTCGGGCTATGGAGGAGCGCCGCGGCAAAATCGCCACGCATACGCTGCCCAAGCGACAGCTGTCGCACCGGGGTGCGCATGAAGCTCGTCATCTCGAGGATTTCGACGAACTCGTTTAGATTTCGGCGATACTGCTCGAGCGGGACGCCGTAGATCGCGCGCAGCAGCTCGAACGATTCGACGAGCGGGAGGTCCCAATAAAGCTGACTACGCTGCCCGAAGATCACGCCGATGTTACGTGCGTTTTCCTTGCGATTCTTCCAAGGGACGAGGCCGGCCACGCGCACCTCGCCCGAGGTTGGGACCAAAATCCCCGTCAGCATCTTGATCGTCGTCGACTTTCCGGCGCCGTTTGGCCCGATATATCCGACCAGCTCTCCGGGCTCGAGCGAGAACGTTACGTCGTCCACCGCGACGCGGTCGTCGTATCCACGCGAGAAAAACGAGCGCAGCGCACCGAGGGTTCCCGGGGGGCGCTTGCGGGTACGAAAGACCTTGCGCAAATCGCGCGTCTCTACGATCGGCAGGACCCCAGCGTTCGGCATTGCGTACTTCTTCTCCGGTGATCGTAACCATCTCCAACGAATATGGATCGGGCGCCCTCGAAGTCGCGAAGCACGTCGCCGACGCGCTCGGTTACGAATACGTGGAGCACCAGCTCCCGGTCGTCGTAGCCAAGCGTCTGCGCGTCACGCCCGAAGCCGTCGAAGCGAATGAGGAGGCGGAACGGACTCTCGGGGAGCGCTTCCTTTACTCACTCGAGCGCGCGACTCCGGAGCTTGGAGCGGCGTCGGCCGAGGAGCCGTTCGATCAGGAGCTGTTGCGTGCCGTACAGGACGCGGTACGCGAATACGCCTCGCACGGTAACGTCGTCATCGTCGGACGAGGCGCTTTCGCTATTTTGGGTTTTCGTCCCGACGTCTTGCGCGTTTTTATCTACGCGCCTCGGCTATGGCGAATCGGACGCGTCGCGGAAAAGGCCGGAATTTCGCGGGAAACGGCGCAGGCTGAGCTGGATCGGATAGACCGGGCCCGCAGCGCCTACATTCGAGAATGGTATAGTCTGACGTTCGGCGACCCACGCAATTACGATCTCTGCATCGACGCATCTCGGCTCGGCATCGCGGAGAGCACGGAGCTCGTCGTCGCTGCGGTGCGAGCGCGCGGCGGAGTCTCATCCTGAGCCGATCCTCGTCAATCCTGGCGGCGTTACGCTATCGCGACTTTCGTTTGCTCTGGCTAGGGCTCATGATATCGAACCTCGGGACCTGGATGCAGTTCACCGCGATGGGATTCTTCGTCGCGCGCATGGCCGGCTCGCAACACCAGGCAGCGCTCGACCTTGGCATCTTGGGCGCGGCACGAGCGATACCGGTCTTGTGCCTTTCACCCCTGGCCGGCGTCGTCGCCGATCGGCTGCCCCGTCGCGGCGTGCTCTTCGTAACGAACTCGACGATGGCGTTTGCAGCCCTCCTGCTCGCGCTGCTGGCAACCGCGCATCGGTTGGAGATGGTCGGCTTGGTGGTGCTCTCGGCGCTCAACTCGGCAGCGAACGGATTCGACTCGCCGACGCGTTTAAGCTGGGTCCCAATGCTGGTCGATCGAGAATACGTCGGCAACGCCGTCGGTCTAAACTCGGTGGCGTTTAATGCGCCCGCCGTGATCGGTCCGGCGCTCGCAGGATTGCTAATCGTTTGGGTGGGCGTCGCGGGCGCCTTTTACTTCAATGCAGCCGCGACGCTAGCGGTGGTCGTGGCCGTGATGATGATGCGGCCCTCGCCTCCATCGGCAACGCGCGGTGATTCGACGCGCCACGCGATGCGCTCTGGCATTGTCTTCATCTTGCGGCATCCGGCGCTGCGTTGGATCGTGCTCGCGCAGTTCGTAACCGCCATCTTGACACGACCATACGGTCAGCTCATTCCTGCCTACGCCGTCAATGTGTTGCACGCCGGCGCGCGCGGACTGGGCTGGGCAGTTTCGGCAATCGGTATCGGTGGGTTCGGCGGCGCGCTCGTCACCGCATACTTTGCCCAGCGCGAGCTGCGCTCGAGGCTCTGGCTGCAATCGGGACTCATCATGTCGGCCGGGGTTTTGGCGTTGGCTTTCGTGCCGACGCTTGCGGTGGCATTGCCGGTGCTGTTTTGCGTCGGCGTCGGTACACTTGCGCTGTTGGGCGCGACGAACACGTTAATCCAGACGCTCTCGCCTGACGACGTGCGCGGCCGCGCGCTTTCGATTTACACGATGATTGCGATCGGCGTCGTGCCACTCGGCGCACTCGTCGATGGCGCGATTGCCGCCGTCGTCGGGCTGCGGGCGACGTTCGCGTTGGCCGGGGCGCTCTGTGTGGCGCTCTTTCTCGCGATCTGGTTTCTGCGTCCCGTCGTGAGGACTGTCTGAGAAGGCCGCTAAAAGAAAGCGAGTCGCGAAAAACCGCGACTCGCTAAAATTCCGCCCGTGGAGAGCGGAATTGAGAAGGCCGAAGTTACGCTGCTGCCTTCCTTCGTCGAGTGGCCTTACGTGTGGTCTTACGCGCTTTTCGTCCGCCCTTACGAACGGCGGCTTTTCTGCGCGTAGTCTTGCGCCGCGTTGTCTTGCGAGCCTTGCGCGCGACCTTGCGTACGGCTTTGCGCACCTTGCGACCGGCTTTGCGCGTTGCTTTGCGTGCCTTTCGCTTTGGTGCAGCTGCCGCGGCCTTCTTTCTACGTTTGACTGCCATTGGCTGTCGAGCATCCTTTCTCTGGTCGGGCAACCGACCAGGGGTGTTGCCTAACTTATACAGTATTACGAGCTTCAATGCAAGTTTTTGCTGACGACGGTGCGTTGATTGATGCATGCATCGACGGACGCAAACACGAGCCTGCAGTAGTTTTGATCCATGGATTTCCGTTGACGCGCGCGATTTGGGAAGTGCAAGCCGCGGCGCTCGCGCGGAGGTGGTACGTGCTTCGTCCCGATTTGCGCGGCGCCGGAAGATCGAGCGTGCCCGATGGTCCGTATCTCATGGAGAGGCACGCCGCCGACATTGCCGGCCTGCTCGACGCGGTCGGTATCGAGCGCGTCGTACTGGTCGGTCACTCGATGGGCGGGTACGTTGCGCTCGCCTTCGCGCGCATGTTTACGGAGCGGCTCGCGCGACTCGTGTTGGTGACGAGCCGGCTACGCGCCGATACGCTCGAAGAGGCGGCGGCGCGGCGTGAAATCGCCGATCGCGTCGAGCGCGAGAACAGCACGGAGCCGATTATTGAGGCATATCTGCCGCGTTTACTCGCACCACGAACCTTTGCCGAGCGCCGCGACGTCGTCGATCGCGCCTATGAGATCGCGCGACAGAACGCTCCGGCGGGATCGGTCGCGACGCTACGCGGGATGGCGCTGCGCGCCTCGGCCGAGGATATTGCCGAGGACGTCGACGTTCCGATGCTGATGATCGCCGGTGCTCACGACCGCGTGGTCGGAATTGAAGAAGCGCGTTCGATCGCGGCGCGATTTCCACAAGGCCGGCTCGTGATTGACGGCGAGAGCGGTCATCTCCCGATGCTGGAGGAACCCCGCCGAGTCACCGAAGCGCTTGAAAGTTGGCTGGGAACTGCTAACGGATGACCGGCAAGTTCGACCGGCGGCGGACCAAGTTATAGAGGAAGAGACCACCGACGGCCACCGCCGCAATAATCGCGGCGATTAGGACGAGCTTCAAGAGAAAGGCGGCAACCACGAGTACGACGATCGCCACTGCGACGATCGCGGTGAGCCGCAAGAAGAGCGCAAGCGTTGGATTTCTCATGTACGTCTGAACTACCGCGGCTCGGGCGGCCAAGTTTCAGAGAAGCTTCAATCTGTCCAGCGCGAGGTAACCGGCGGCGATCGACCCGCCCGAATCTATCCTGCCGTCTTCAAGCATGGCGCGAAAACTCGAAACCGTCGCCAGCTCGACTTCCAGGTGCTCGGAGGGATCGGGTTCCGGTTCGCGGACTTTGCGTGCGCTCGACCCGATGTAAACGTAAGCGCGGCCGGGCGAACGTACCGGTTCGGGGAAGTACTCTGCGATAAGCTCGCAGCGCTCGACCGTATAGCCCGTCTCCTCGGCGAGCTCCCGCAGCGCGCAGTCGCGCGGTTCTTCCTCGCCCAGCATCCCGGCGGGGAGCTCGAGGTGGATCGAATCCGCGCCGTACCGGTACTGCCGTACGAGCACGACGTGCGAGTCGTCCGTCAGCGCCAAAATCGTAGCGAAGCCGCGGGATTCGCGGACGTAGTACTCCGGCAGAATCGTTCCGTCGGGAAGCTCGACTGCATCGGCGCGTAGGCGCATATACGGCGAATCGACGATGTAGCGCGATGCACGCAGGCGCCACCCCGGTTTTTCCATCTTGCAATCTATGGCGAAGCGTTTGCACCTCCTTTCGCGAAGAACGTCATCTCTATGGCAGAGCGGTTATTGGTCGTCGGCGGTGGAACGATGGGCTCGGGCATCGCCTTAGTCGGGGCCATGGCAGGCTACGACGTCGAGATCGTCGAGCCTTATGCGGCGGAGCGCGAACGCGGCCTTGCGTTCCTCGAGCGCGAAGCGAAACGGTTATCCGTTGCTTCAGCTCTCGAGCATCTGCGTTGGAGCAACGCGATTCCGGCCTCGTGCGACGCGCCGATTGCCATCGAAGCGGTTTCCGAACGCTTCGAAGTCAAACGCCAAGTCTTCGCTGCCCTTGCAGACGCGCTTTCGCCGAATGCGTTGCTCGCGACTAATACGTCGTCGCTCTCCGTCGCCGACCTCGCCGATGCTGTGCCGCATCCCGAGCGCGTGCTTGGCATGCATTTTTTCAACCCACCGACTCGCATGGAGCTACTCGAGATTGTGTGCGCGCCGCAGACCAGCGACGATGCGCTCGCGCGCGCGTACGACGTTGCCGCGAAGATCCGCAAGACGCCGGTGCTCGCGGCCGATACGCCTGGATTCATCGTCAATCGCGTCGCCCGTCCTTACTACCTTCAGGCGCTTCGGGCGCTCGAGCGCGGCGTCGCCTCGGCCGCAGAGCTCGACGCGCTGGCACGAGCCATCGGCTTTCGTATGGGACCGTTCGAGCTGATGGACTTGATCGGCCTCGACGTCAATCTCGCCACAACGGAGTCGATCTATGCTCGCACCCAAGAGGAGCGATTCGCACCGGTCGAGCTCCAGCGACAAATGGTCGGTCAAGGACTGCTGGGTCGCAAGAGCGGCGTTGGATTTTACGATTACCGTGACGGAAAAGCGGAGCGCTTTCAACCGGCGGCGACGGCCGGCCAAAATGAAGTGAACGCGCAAGAGCGCGTGGCGATCGTCGGCTTCGGAGGCGTCGCCGACGAGCTTGCCGAGCGGATCGCGGCCGCCTATGCGCACGTCGTGCGGATCGAGAACGACGACTTTCTCGACGAGCTTTTGTCCGAACCCACAATCGTCATCGATGTCGGCGATGGCGTCGCCGATCGCGGCGAGGTTGTCGCCGAGCTCGATTCGTCGCTTGCGGCGCAATCGATCTTCTTCGTCGACGCGTATGCTACCGATCTCGGCGCCTGCGCGCGACGTTTGCGACATCCCGAGCGGGTGGTGGGATACGGTCTGCTTGGTTCTCTCGAAGCGCAGCACGCAGTCGAGATCGTGGATTCAGAAGCGGTCGCCGACGACGCGGTCGAACTGGCGCAAGAGTTTTTCGCCGCTCTCGACAAAAGCTTCGTTTTGGTCGATGACACACCGGGACTCTTTCTGGGGCGCACCATTGGCTCGATTGTCAATGAGGCTATCGTTGCCGTCGCAGACGAGGTAGCTTCGCCCGACGACATCGATACGGCCATGCGGCTCGGCGCAAACTATCCGATCGGACCAATTGCGTGGGGGCGCGCGATCGGCGGCGCACGCGTGCGGCGAATCTTGAGCCGTCTCGCGGATTCCGAAGGTGAGGCGTTCGCGCCGCATCGCTCGTTATGGATGCTCGACGTTGCAGAAGCCCCCTCCCCCGAGGAAGCCATCGAATGAGCCGCGAGGTTTGGGTGATCGACGCAGTTCGCACGCCCATCGGACGGTACGGTGGCCAGTTCGCAAACGTTCGCCCGGACGACCTCGCGGCGACCGCCATTCGCGCCATCGTCAAACGCACCGGCATCGCTCCTGCCAGCGTTGACGACGTCTATTTCGGGGCTGCGAATCAGAGCGGAGAAGATCATCGAAACGTGGCGCGTATGGCGGCCCTTCTTGCGC
>DATDIA010000046.1:0-15234 GCA_036521295.1 Candidatus Cybelea sp.
TCGATCGTGGCGTACTCGTTGATCTTTCCGCCTTTCTGCGTGGAACCCACGTCGGCCGTCGCCGAGAACTGGCCCTTGGTCAAACCGTAACAGCCGTTGTTCTCGACGATATACGTGCAATCGAGATTGCGGCGAATCATATGGCAGTACTGTCCGAGGCCGATGCTCGCGGTGTCGCCGTCACCGCTGATGCCCAGCACGAGCAGTTCCCGATTGGCGAGTTTCGCCCCCGTCGCGGCCGAAGGCATGCGCCCGTGCAACCCGTTGAAACCGTGCGCCTGCTCGACGAAGTATGCCGGCGTCTTCGAGGAGCATCCGATGCCGCTCATTTTCGCGAGCTTATGCGGCTCGATGCCGTACTCGTAGAGCGCCTTGATCAAATGGTTGGTGATCGAGTTGTGGCCGCATCCCGCACAGAGGGTCGTCGGAAGCCCCTTGTAGATTTCGCGAGTGAGGCCAATGATGTTGAGATTTGCAGTCAAGTCCTACTCCGCAATGACGGCCGGCTCACGCTCGGCTTCCAACAATGGGTCGATGATGACGTGAGCGTCGATCGGAACGCCGTTATAATGGCGGATCGATTCGAGCCGGCCGATGAGATACGTCGGCAGTTCCGCGCGCAGGATGCCGTACAATTGTCCGTCGCGGTTCTGTTCGACGACGTAGACGCGCTCGTGGCGCTTGACGAACGTAGCGACCTCGGGTGAGAGCGGCAGGGCACGCACGCGCAAGTAATCCGCCTCGATCCCCGCTTCGCACAGCCGATCGATCGCCTCGACGACGGCGTGATGCGTCGTGCCGTAGGCGAGGATCGCGATTTTGTGCCCTTTCTCTTCGACGGCAGGCGCCGGGACCGCCGTGCGAGCCGTTTCGTGCTTGCGGTTAAGCCGGTCGAGATTGCGTTGCCAGACTTCGGGCGTCTCTGAGTAGCGCGCTTCTTCGTCGTGACCGGTTCCCCGCGTAAAAAATCCGGCGCTGGGATGGTTCGTTCCGGGCAGCGTGCGATAGGGGATGCCGTCTTTGTCGATATCGCGATAACGCGCCCACGACTTCATCGAGTTCAGATCGTCGGCGCCGAGCACTTTGCCGCGATCGAAAGGTTTTTCGGGATACGGCAACGGGGGAGTGAGCCACGAATTCATTCCGAGGTCGAGATCGCTGAGCACAAAGACCGGCGTTTGAAAGCGTTCGGCGAGATCGAATGCCTCCATCGCAAACTCGTAGGCTTCGCGTACCGTCGCCGGGAGCAGGACGATGTGCTTGGTATCGCCGTGCGAGAGCGTGTAGGCGAAGGCAACGTCGCCCTGCATCGTGCGCGTCGGCAGCCCGGTCGACGGGCCGGCCCGCTGCACGTCGAAGATCACTCCCGGCACCTCCGCAAAGTAGCCGTAGCCGGCGTATTCGGCCATCAGCGAGATCCCCGGTCCCGACGTCGAGGTCATCGCTCGCGCGCCCGCCCAGCCGGCGCCGAAGACGATCCCCGCAGCGGCAAGCTCGTCCTCCGCTTGAACGATTGCGACGTTTCGCGTTCCCGTGCTTTCCTCGACGCGATAGCGGTCGCAGTATGCAATAAAGTATTCGCACAGCGACGATGACGGCGTGATCGGGTACCACGCCGCAACCGTGCAGCCGCCCATCACGCATCCAAGAGCGGCGGCGCGATTTCCCTCGATGAATAACAATTCGTCGGTCTTGCCGTTCATAGGCTCGAGCCGATATGGATCTTGCTTGACGAAGTGCTCGGTGGCGTAGTCAAGGCCGATTCGAACGGCTTTCATATTCAGCTCGACGGCCGATGCTTTCGACCGAAACTGTGCCCGCAGGCCCTCTTCAACGGTTTTCGCTGGAATCCCGAGCAGGTTCGCAAGCACGCCGACATAGATCATGTTCGTCAGATACTTGCGCAAATCGCCCTTGTCGGCAAAGTGCTCCTTCGCAAGCGCTGCAAACGGTACCGGGTAATACGTAAGATCTTCTCGCTGAGTCTCCGCGTTGAGTGGATAGGCCGTCTCGTGAACCACGGCGCCGCTCGCTCTTACGCCGGCGACGTCTTGCGTCCAGGTCGCGGCGTTGAGCGCGAGCAGTACGTCGACGTCACGCGTACGACACTGATACCCATGCGAGCTAATGCGAATGTCGAACCACGTCGGCAAGCCTTCGATGTTTGACGGAAAGACGTTCTTGGGAGCGACCGGAATGCCCAGACGCGCGATGGCGTTGGTCAGGACGAGGTTCGAGGATTGGCTTCCCGAGCCGTTGACCGTCGCCACGCGTACGGTGAAATCGTTGACGACGCGCGCGGGCATGGAATATGTTCTATTCGCCCTTCTCGATAGCGGACCTTTTCGCGGAAAGCTTGACGAGCCGTTCGTCGCGCATCTCATACGATTGCACGGTGCATTGCGACGGGCAACAGTTTGGAACGCTCGTGCCGTTGTAGGGCCGGTTTGCGACGAGAACACCGCCTTCGATCGGCACGTTTTTGGTGACCGCCGGAGTCCATGAGGCCGTTATAGGCGAACGCACGCTCGCCGCTGCCCGCTGGGTACGCCGGGGTTTGACGAATGGACGTGTCGTACGAATTCGAAGGCCGATGAAGAGATGTCGGCAAACAGCACGACACGTGTTGGCTCTTTCTCACGTCATTCTCCACCTCGGCTTTTGTAGTGCAATCGATCGCGTTGCACCGACGACCACCGTCGCGCTGCACGTTCACATGACCGATCGTATCGGTCGAGTGCAGGTCGATCGCGTTTATCGCGTCGAGCGCGGCGACGAGGCTGAGGCAGTCGTCGAGTTCGACAGCGCGTTTGGTATCTACTCGCTTGCCGTCGACGCGCCGAAGTACCGATGCTCGGCATCCGATTATCTCTTCTTCATCGCGGGGCACGACCGAAGCGTGACGGAAAAGCTCGGTGACGCCCCCACGCCGCCCTCTAGGCCGGTCCTTCTCTCGGGAAGCGCGCCGCAATCGTTCCTGTACGTTGCGCCGACGTTCGTTCTTTTCGACAAGAGCCAAGTCGCGTGTAACAAAGCGCTGCCACAGGCGCTGTCCGCCAACATCGTCGTTGAAAACGATCAAGACGGGTATTACGCCTGGCTCTACCCGGATGCATCGGCGGCCGCCGGGTCGCAGCAGCTCGCGTTGCGCCTGCGAACACCGACCCATCAGTACCATTACGTGCGGATCCCGATTCCGTTTCCACTTCCGTGGACCGGCTGGCCGCAGAGCATTCAATTCAACGTGACCGAAGAGATGGTCGACGCTTTGGCCGGCGATCAGGTCGATACGCTCCTTTGCCCAAAACTTTGGCAAACGTCCGCAGGCTGATAAACAAACGCCCGCAGGTTGATAAAGCGGAAGGGCGCGTCCTTGCGACGCGCCCTTTCTTTTTAGTTCTCCTAGAGTGTCGTCGATGACGACTACATCATGTCGTAGCCGCCCATGCCTCCGCCGGGCGCGCCAACCGGTTCCTTCTTCGGCTCCGGCTTATCGGCGACCAACGTTTCGGTCGTGAGGATCATCGCTCCGATCGATGCGGCGTTTTGCAGCGCCGCGCGCGTTACCTTGAGCGGCTCGACGATTCCCGCAGCGAACATGTCCACGACTTCGCCGCTCATCGCATCGAAGCCGAATGGAGCGCTCTTTAGGCGAACGGCGTTGATCTGGACCGAACCTTCGAATCCAGCGTTGTCGGCGATCTGACGCGCAGGCTCCTCGAGGGCCTTGCGCACGATCGTAATGCCGATCTTTTCGTCGGCCCACGATGAGGCTTGACCGTTCGTCTTAGGAGGTTCGTACTTGTCGATCGCCTTGATCGCGTGAAGTAGGGACGCGCCGCCACCCGGAATCATGCCTTCCTGAACGGCCGCGCGGGTCGCCGAAAGCGCATCCTCGATGCGGTGCTTCTTCTCCTTGAGCTCGGTTTCGGTTGCGGCACCTACTTGAATGACCGCGACCCCGCCCGAGAGTTTGGCAAGACGCTCCTGAAGCTTCTCGCGATCGAAGTCGGAATCGGTATCTTCGATCTGCTTCTTGATCATCTCAATGCGACCCTTAATGGCATCGGCTTTGCCGTTGCCGTCGATGATCGTGGTCTCTTCCTTGGTGATCGTCACGCGCTTCGCTTGACCGAGCTGATCCAGGGCCACTTTGTCGAGTTTCAAGCCGAGCTCTTCGGAGATCACCGTCGCGCCGGTGAGCGTGGCGATGTCTTTGAGCATCTCTTTCCGGCGATCGCCGAAGCCGGGCGCTTTCACGGCAACCGACGTAAAGGTGCCGCGAAGCTTGTTGACGACCAACGTCGCGAGCGCTTCGCCCTCGACGTCCTCGGCGATGATCACCAGCGGCTTCTGCACTTGCACGACCTTCTCGAGCAACGGCAGAATGTCGGCGATGGCGGAGACCTTCCGCTCAGTCACGAGGATGTAAGGATTATCGAGCACGGCTTCCATGCGCTCGGAATCGGTAACCATGTACGGCGAGATGTAGCCCTTGTCGAACTGCATTCCGTCTTTGGTCTCGACCTCAGTCTTGAGGGTCTTCGACTCCTCGACCGTAATGACGCCGTCCTTGCCAACCTTCTCCATTGCGTCGGCGATGAACTCGCCGATCTCCGGATCGTTGGCCGAGATCGATGCTACCTGTGCGATTTTCTCTTTGGTGTCGACGTCTTTCTTGAACGATTCCATCTCTTTGACCGCGATATCGACGGCCTTCTCGATGCCGTGCTTGATCAGCAGCGGATTGCTGCCGGCGGTAACGTTACGCAGACCTTCGCGGATAATCGCCTGCGCGAGCACCGTTGCGGTAGTCGTGCCGTCGCCCGCGATGTCGTTGGTCTTCGATGCCACTTCCTTGACGAGCTGCGCCCCCATGTTCTCGAACGCATCGGGGAGCTCGATCTCCTTGGCAATCGTCACGCCGTCGTTGGTGATGGTCGGCGAACCGAACTTCTTGTCGAGCACGACGTTGCGACCCTTGGGGCCGAGCGTCACCTTCACGGCATCGGCGAGGATATTCGCACCGCGCTCGAGCGCACGCCGTGCGCTTTCATCGAATACGAGTTGCTTTGCAGCCATTGAAAAACTAAAACTCCTTAAACGCCGGCCGGCACTTTGTCGACTATGGCGAGAATGTCTTTTTCAGGAACGATGAGATACTCGGTGCCTTCGATCTTGACTTCGCTGCCCGAGTACTTTCGATAGAGCACGCGGTCGCCGACCTTGACATGCATCTCGACCACGGAACCTTTATCGGTAATCCGGCCGGCTCCGACTGCGCGAATGACGCCCTCTTGGGGCTTTTCCTTGGCGGTATCGGGCAAGAAGACGCCGCCGATCGTCTTGTCATCCTGCTCTACGTGTTCGATAACCACGTTATCGAACAGGGGCTTGAGATTCACGTACAACCTCCACAGCTTGGCAATTTCATGCGTTCGGGTATTAGCACTCTTAGCGCAAGAGCGCTAGCCGTGCCATACTAGCAGACTATCACTGCGAGTGCAAGGGTTGCAGCGTGCAGCCGGAAGGCGCCCGGTGGGCGCGAAATGGAGCCCGGAATGGGCCTACGCCCCGGCCCAGCGAGGGCTCGCCTGCCTTGATCGGTTCGCTTGAAATTTCCTTAGGCGCGCTGCGCCATAACGCGGCACTCCTCCGCGAGCTCGTGGGTCCTCGTCGCGCCGCCTTTGTCGTGAAAGGCAACGCCTATGGGCATGGGCTGGTGCCGGTCGCGCGCGCCATCGAGCCGCTCGCCGTGCGCCTCTGCGTCTACGCGATTGAAGAAGCGATCGCGCTGCGCGAGGGTGGAATTACGGCACCCCTGCTCGTCCTCGGGCCGATTCCGCCGTCCGCTCTCGACGAAGCGCTGGCCGCCAACGTTGAGTTCGCGCTATGGAGCTCGGGAGAGTTCGCTCAACGAGTATGCGCGGCGGCTCGCAAACGCCAAACTCGCGCGGCCGTCCACGTCAAAGTTAACACCGACCTCAATCGTCTGGGCTTCGAGCCGCACGAGCTGGTCGATGCCCTTGAAGATTTGCTCGGCATGCCGGAGATCGCTATCACCGGAATCTTCTCGCACCTCGCCTCGGCCGAAGAGCTCGACTCCCCGTATACGATGCATCAGCTTACCGCCTTCGAGCGCGCGGTTGGACACGCCAAGCCGTTGCTAGACCATCGAAGGCTCGCTCCGCTACGCCACATCGCCGCGTCGGCGGCGGCGATGCTCTGGCCGCAGACGCGTCTCGATATGGCGCGTCTCGGCATCGCGCTCTACGGCCTGATGCCGTCACGCCAAACTCGCGAGGCTCTTGGCGCTACCACGCTTGATCTGCAGCCGGCGCTCTCGTATCGCTCGCAGATCGTCGTAGCACGGACGATCTCGGCGGGCGCTTCGGTCGGCTATGGAGGCAGTTTTCACGCGCCGCGCGAGATGCGGATCGGCGTCGTTCCGGCCGGGTATGCTGACGGCGTGCCTCGCGCGCTCTCCAACCGCGGCGCGTTCGCCGTCGACGGCGCGATCTGCCCGATCGTCGGGCGCGTTGCGATGAATATGACCGAGATCGACCTGACGGCCGCTCCGAATGCACGCGCCGGCTCGAAAGTAACGCTGCTCGGTCGAGATGGCGCCAGCACGATCGCCGCCGACCATTGGGCGACTTGGGCCGACACGATCAACTACGAAATCGTCACGCGCCTTCCGGGCGAAGTGCGCCGCGCATACGTGGAATAGCGCTAAGCTCTAGGCGACGGCAGCGATCGCCTCCTTGAGATCGATCGTTCCGTTATAGAGTGCGCTGCCCACGATGCACGAGTCAACGGTAACGGGAACGCAACGTTTGAGCTCTCGGAGGTCGTCGATATTGCGCGCGCCTCCGCTTGCGGTAACTTTCACCTCGGCCACATTTGCGACCGCGGTAAGTGCATCGATATCGTAGCCCTCGCCCATGCCGTCGCGCCGAATCTCGGTGAAAATGATTCGGGTAACGCCCCACGCAACGACGCGCCGAACCAGTGCATCGCGGTCGACGGGCGTGCGCTCTTGCCACCCGTGCGTAGCTACTTGCGAGCCGCGGGCATCGATCCCCGCGATCACTTTGCCTGCGAAGCGGTTGATGATGTTGCGCGCGAGCCGCTCGTCCTCGACGACGAGCGTGCCGAGAATGATCTCCGAGGCCCCCGCGGCAAAAGCATCTTCGGCATGCTTGACGGCGCGCAGCCCGCCGCCGGTTTGGACGGGCACGTTTACCGCGTTGCAGACGCGCGCGACCGCGGCGAGGTTTTCTCCCGATCCGAAGGCACCGTCGAGGTCGATAACGTGTAAGCGTTGCGCGCCTTCATCAACGAAGGCCTTCGCGCGCTGTACCGGATCGCCATCGTACTCGACCTCGGTCGTGGGATCGCCCTGCTTCATGCGTACGCATTTACCGCCGCGCAAGTCGATCGCGGGCACGACCAGCATTAGCCTCTGGCGCCGTTCGCCGGACGCTTTTCGATCGGCACGTATGGACCCGTCGCCGGCCCATCGTACGTCGCTTGCGGGCGGATAAGGCGATTATCCGCGAGCTGCTCCAAAATGTGGCCGCCCCAGCCGGCGATGCGACCGCAGGCGAAGAGACAAGTAAATTCATCGCCGGGAATGCCTAGGTCAGCCAGAACGGGCGCGGTATAGAAGTCGACGTTTGCATAGATCGTGTTGCCGGGCTTTTTTTCTTGTAAGACTTTTCTGCTGGCATCTTCGATCGCGCGCGCCCTTTCGTACCACCGGTCGCCGCCGACGTGACCGGAGAGCTCCTTCGCCATCGTTTCTAAGTGGCGAGCGCGCGGATCCCGGACTTTGTATTCACGGTGACCCATGCCCATAATCCGCTCTCCCCTGCCAAGAAGGTCGCGAACGTATTGCTCGGCGTCCTCGGGCGTCTTCACACCGGCCAACGTGCGATAGGCCGCGGTCGCCGCGCCTCCGTGCAGATCGCCCTGGAGCGACGCGAGCGCGGCGGTCACGCAAGCATAAATGTCGGCGCGGGTTGACGCCGCGACGCGCGCCGCAAAGGTCGATGCGTTGAACGAATGATCGGCGAGCAAAACGAAGTAGGTGTCGAGCGCATCCTCCTCGATGGCATGCGGCACTTTGCCCGTACGCATGTAGAGGAAGTTGCCGGCCTGAGAGAGATCCGAACGTGGCGCGATCGGATCGAGGCCTCGGCGGATTCGATCCCAGCCTGCCACGATCGTCGGCACTTTCGCAACGAGCTCGATCGCCGTATGTACGTCGGAGAGATGCTCGCCTTGTGCGTTGACGGGAGAGAAGAGTCCAAGGCCGCTGACCACAGTCCGCAGCAGGTCCATCGGCCACGCCGTCTTGGGAACGTTCTGCATGGCGTTGACCAGCGGTTCGGGTAGAGCGCGGCAGGCGCCGAGCTCTCGCTTCAAGACTTCGAGTTGATGTCGATTGGGAAGATCCCCGTAAAGCAAGAGGTGGACGATCTCTTCGAACGTCGCGTTCGGCGCGAGATCGTCAATGTCGTAGCCGCGGTAGGTTAGGCGCCCGATCGCCCCTTCAACATTACTGAGGTGCGTGGACCCAACGACGACGCCTTCAAGACCACGATCGACAACGGTAGGCACCTATTTCCTCCACAGACGGCGAGATTGCAACGGCGAGGTTCTTTCCCCGGCCGCAAAGCTTCGACTCCCCCTTCGCTCGGCCTGTACGCAAGGCTTCGGCAGGGCGCTTGGTTGAAATGCTGCGGCAATGGACGCACTCGACCTGACGCAGCAGCCACCCCGCAGCCCGCGCCATTTTTTGCCTGGGTTGAATCTCTTGATGGCCGCCCGAACCGTCGACAAACTACGCGCCACGCTTCCTGGCGGTAACATCGGCGCGTACCAGATCACCGGCTTTAGCTCGAGCCTTCTCAACGCACTCGAAATTCCGGAGACGGCGTTGCGCGCCGCGATCGCCCGCGCCGCATCGGACGAACAGATCGCCACGTGGATTCGCGAGCATAGCAAACCGGAGCGCTATGCTGAGATCAATGCCAAGCTGGAAGGCCGAACCGTCGGCGAGCGGTTGAACGATCCGGAGTTCGTAACGCGTTATCCCGTCGCGCGGCGCCTTCCGCCGCAAAGCTCGAGGCTCGATCTCCTGATCGCCGACGACGCGGAGATGTTCCCAAACCCTTAGTGCTCCTGCTCAGATGCCACTGCCCGCCAGCAGATGCGCCAGTGTTCGTCTCCAAGCGTAAACACATACGTATCGTGTCCGCTCTCGGCGCTCGGACGACCGTCGAATTCGTAGCGCATCTTCCGCGCATGGTTGCGACCGCGACATTGCCACAGAAGTGCACCTGCGGCTCCTCGACGCGCAGCTCGAGGATCTTGGTGCTGCGAGCGAAGTCGCCGTAACTAGCCGCCACCGACGCGCATCCTTTGGCGACGCGCACGAGATTGGGCGCCACGACGACGGCATCTTCGGTGAAGTAGGGCGCCACGAGATCCGCGATTGCTTCGGGCGCGGCATCCTGCCAGATCCTATTGATTTCGCTAAGAATGCCGGCCGGATCAGGCGACGGCATCGCGAAGGTCGGCGCGAGAGCGCGCGTACCCGACGAGGCGCTCGATCAATGCTTCGAACGAAATACCGACGGCGGCGCAAGCGTCGGGAACCAGGCTTACCGGCGTAAGTCCCGGCAGCGAATTTATTTCCAAGAGATACGGCCGCTGATCGGGCGTCACCATGAAATCGCTGCGCGAATAGTCGCGCAGGCCAAGCAGACGATGGGCTGAGAGCGCGAGCATCTGCAGGCGCGCGGCCAAATCTTCGTCGATTGCGGCCGGGACGATATGCGTGCTGCCGCCCGGCTCGTATTTCGCATCGTAACTATAGAAGCCGTCCCGATTCGCAACGATTTCGACGATGGGTAAGGCCTCTTCGCCAAGTACCGCGCACGTGAACTCGCGACCTTCGACGTACTCTTCGGCCAGAATCTGCGCGTACGACTTTGACGCATCGAGCATCGCGCTCGTCCACTCTTCGTGCGTGTGCACGATTGTGACGCCGGCCGACGAGCCCTCGAAGCGTGGTTTGATGACCAGCGGGAGGTTGAGCGATCCTGGGAGCAGCGGCAACGTGCCGCCGGTCAGATCGAAGAGGTCCCAGACCGGAGTCGGGAGGCCTTCGGCCGCTAGGAGCTTCTTGGTCAGGTGCTTGTCCATCGACAGGGCCGCCGCTTCGAGTCCGCTGCCGGTGTAAGGAATCGAGAAATATTCGAGGAGCGCTTGAACGTGACCGTCCTCTCCCCCCGGTCCGTGCAGCGCGATAAAGACGACGTCGGGCTTGAGCTGTCGTAGCGCATCGACAAAGCGGTCGTCGTAGTCGAGCGACTGGGCATCGTATCCGAGCGAATGCAAAGCGCGAACGACTTCCGACCCCGACCGAATCGAGATTTCTCGCTCGGCGCTATTGCCGCCCATGACGACGGCGACTCTCTCTCTCGTAGCGGGATTAGGTTGCATCGATAAAGACCCCGACTAGGTGCACTTCGAGTTGGAGTTCGACGTTCGAACGATCCCACACCGCACGACGTACTCGCGCGAGCAGCGTAGCAACGTCTTTCGCCGTCGCTCCCCCCAAGTTGTTGATGAAGTTCGCGTGGAGCGTCGAAACTTCAGCACCGCCTTCACGCCATCCCTTAGCGCCGGCGAACTCGATCAAGCGTGCCGCCTTGTCCCCGGGAGGGTTGCGGAAGCACGAGCCGGCATTGGGAAGAGCAATCGGTTGCGTCTTCTTACGCTTGACCAGACGTGTCTGCATCTCCGAGCGCACCTCAAGCGAGTTCGAGCTTGCGAACTCCAGAACCACGCGCGAGACGACGACGTCACGCTCGAGTGTCGAGTACCGGTAGAGGTATCGCACGCTGGCACGATGGGGCTGCGGACGACTAGGTGATTGCACCCAAACTTCGCGCACGAACTCCCCGATCTCGCGATCGGTGCCGGCGTTCATCCGCAACGATCCGCCGACGGTGCCAGGTATACCTGCGAGCGAACCGATGCCCACCGCGCCCGCCGAAGCGGCTTTGGCCGTAACGAGCGCCATGTCGGCCGACCCGCCTGCGTCAACGATCACGCGGCCGTCGTCGATGCGAACCTGCGCGGCCGCGAACTCGCCGGCCAGACGAATGACGGCGCCGCGCACACCGCCGTCGCCGACCAGCACGTTGCTGCCGGCGCCGATGATCCACCACGCCATTCGGCGGCGCAAACAGAAACGCATCAAGTGCGCCAGCTCGGTCCAATCGTGTACCGTCGCATATGCGTCGGCCGGCCCACCGATTTTCCACGATGTGTAGCGCGCGAGGGGCTCGTCGAAAAGGACGCGCTCGCCGAAGATATCCCGTAGGGATCGGCGATCCGATTCCTCCAACAGGCTGCGCAGGGCTCGTGCCGTCGTAACGCTCACGCTCGTACCGCCGCGCCGGGGTTCTCGACTGGCTCGGAGAGACGCCGTGCAAGACGGGATGCGACGTCGGTAATGTTGCCGGCGCCGAGCATGAGCACCATCGCGCCGGCCGGAACTTCCTCGAGCAGCCGGTCTTCTAAGTCCTCGACGCAAGCCACATAGTTGACATCTGCACCGGTTGCCGTGAGGAGCACTCCGATCGAGCGTTCGCTCACGCCGGGAATGGGAGGTTCCGACGCGGCGTAGATCGGCGCGAGATAGACACGATCGGCACCCCGTAGGGCCGCCGCGAATTCACGCGCAAGAAATGCCGTGCGCGTGTAGCGATGTGGCTGGAACGCGACCACCAGCTTCCCGCGATGATATTCGCGCGCCGCCGCAATCGTCGCGCGCACCGCGGTCGGATGATGGGCGTAATCGTCGACGATCGTAGCGCGTTGGTTCGAAGCCAAGACGTCGAAGCGGCGACGGACGCCGTGGAAGGTGCGCAGTGCCGCAGCGATGGTTGAAAACGGCAGATCGAGCCCCCGGCCAACCGCGATGGCTGCGAGCGCGTTTTCAACGTTCATCACGCCGGGAACGCGCAGCTCGACGCAGCCCATCGTCCGATCTCCGGCCATCACATCGAATTTGGAACCGCATTTTACGAACCGAAGGTTGGCGGCACGCAAACCCGCGCTCGGATCGAGTCCGAACGTCACGACCGGAGCGCGAAGGTCGTGCGACGTCAGCGAGGCGGAAAGCGGATTGTCGACGCCGATGATGGCGAGACCGTCTTGCGGCAGCTTCGCAAGAAACTCTGCGAAGGCGCGCGCCAATCCCGGCAGCTCGTCGTCGCTTGTAAGGTGGTCGTTCTCGATGTTCGTGACGATCGCCAACGACGGCTCGAGCAAAGCAAACGAACCGTCCGATTCGTCTGCTTCGGTGACGAACCATGGCGACTCGCCGTTGTACGCATTGCTTCCAAGCGAAGAATCGATGCCTCCCAGGACGAGACTCGCATCAATTCCACCGTGGCGCAAAACCGCGTGCGTCATCGCGGTCGTCGTGGTCTTGCCGTGCGTTCCGCAGACCGCGATACCGCGGCGTCCTTCCAGCAAGCGCGCCAGCATCTCCCCCCGGCGCAGCACCGGAATACCCCGCCGCGCGGCCGCCAAGGATTCGGGGTTCGGGCGGTCGATCGCCGAGCTGACGACGACGATATCGGCGTCGCCGACGTTACGCGCATGGTGACCGATCGTAATACGCACGCCTTCACGGCGTAACTCTTCGACGAGCGGCGAGACGCTGACGTCGGAGCCGCTTACGCTCTCGCCGCGCGCGCGCAAAATGCGCGCGATCGCACTCATACCGATTCCGCCCACGCCGACGAAGTGGTACGACGTCATCGCTCGCCCTTTCGGGAGAGTAAGGCGTCGATCCGGGCAAGAATCGCGTAAAGCGGATCGGCACCGGCGCGCCGCGCGGCGGCGCCGGCGAGGGACGCAAGCCGCGCAGGTTCCGCCGTTTGCGCGAGCACTTTCGGTAAGCCTCCCGCCTGAAGTTCGCTATCGGTGAGAACGACGGCGGCCCCGGCCTTTGCAAACGGCGCCGCATTTGCCGCTTGGTGTCCCTGCGCCGCATACGGATACGGAACGAGAATTGCCGGTTTCCCGAGCGCGCGCAGTTCACCCAGCGTCGACGCGCCCGCACGCGTCAGCAACAAATCGGCAACGGCGTACGCGTCGGCCATGTCGTCGAGATACGGCCGCGCGTTCGGCAGGGCGGAGCGGACGCGCTCGTACTCGCTTTGACCGGTCAGCGCAAGCAGCTGCCATCCGGGCGGCAAAGCATCGTGCGAGATCAAGGCAATGAGCGCGTCGTTGATCGAGCGCGCCCCCTGGCTTCCGCCCATTGCGACGAGCGTTTGCAAAGACGGGTCGAGCCCAAGACGCGCAATAGCATCCTCGCGGCGCGGCAAAGCCCGCAAGGCCGCGCGGATCGGAACGCCGGTCGTAGACCAACCCCAGACTTCGTCGACGATCGGCGCAAGGAGCTTGTTCGTTAAGCCGGGCTCGGCGTTGGGTTCGAGCAGAACGACCGGCGCGGCGGAGAGCCGCAAAAGCCGGCGGATGCGTGCAGCAAGAGCGACGGGAAAGCAGACGTAACCGCCGGTCGCGATCACGAGATCCGGGCGCTGCGTTGCGAGCAGCCGAAGACTTTGGAGCGTACCTTGCACGTTACTTGCGATCGTTTGAAAGAACTCCAGCGACGGAGATCGCGGCAGCGAACGGCTGGAGATCGAGTGCAAATCGTAACCGGCCTTCGGAACGATCGCCGACTCCATACGATCCGCCGTTCCGATAAACGCGACCTTCGCGTTGCGGCTACGCAGCGCGTCCGCAATTGCGATCGCCGGATAGAGATGACCGCCGGTGCCGCCCCCGGCGAAGACGACGGTCACGCGCGGCCTGTGAATCGACGATGCCGGCCGACGTTGGCGATGAGAGCGACGGCGATAAGATTGACGACCAGCGAACTGCCGCCGAAGGAAATGAATGGTAGCGGAACTCCCGTCACGGGCCACGACGACGAGACGACGCCGATATTAACGAAAGCCTGGATCGTAATCATTGCGGCGCAGCCGATCGCCAGGAAGAATCCGAAGCGATCCGGGGCGCCGAGCGCAATGCGAATCGCGCGGTAGGCCAAGGTAACAAAAAGCCCAATGACGGCCAGGGTGCCGATTAAACCCAGCTCCTCGCCGAGCACCGAGAAAATGAAGTCGGTGTATTGCTCGGGCAGATAGAAAAATTTTGCCCGCGAGGCGCCCAAGCCCACGCCGAAGAGACCACCGCTGCCCAGCGCCAAAAGCGATTGGACGATGTGGAAACCGGTATTGAGCGGATCCTTCCACGGGTCGACGAACGCAAAGATGCGCGCGCGCCGATATGGGCTTGCGAGCACGGTGAGCGCCGCAAACGGAACCATTGCGAGCACCACCGCAACGAGATGAACGACGCGCGCCCCGGCGGCAAAGAAGAGCGCGAGCGCAATAAAAAGCAACAGGCTCGCCGTACCCATGTCGGGCTCTTTGAGGATGAGTACCGCCATAATCGCGACCGGAACGCAGAGCGGAACGAGGCCGCGAACGAGCGACGTGATGCGCTCACCTCGGGCTGACAAGACCGCCGAGAGGTAGATCACCAGCGCGAGCTTGGCAAACTCGGAGGGTTCGATGCTCAAACTCGGCGTGCCAATCCAACGTCGCCCCCCGTTGACTCCAACACCCACGTGCGGAACGAAGACGAGCGAAAGACCGGCGATTGCGGCGAGCAAGATGTACGGCGCGACGCTTCGCAGGCGCTGGTAATCGATTCGGTAGCATGCGTAGGCGCCGGCTAAGCCGATGGCGAGCCACAGAAGCTGGCGCTTAAGATAGTATGCGATGTCGCCGTGCTGCGCGTAAGCCGTCGCGCTCGACGCCGAGAAGACCATTACCAGACCGATACCGACGAGCGCCGCAACGGACGTGAAGAGCACCGTATCGAGCGGCGCGCGCAGCGGTGCGCGTAATGTCGCCGAGCTATGCACCAGCCGGCTCCCGCAGCGCCGCAACCGCGGCGGCGAACTGCTCTCCCCGATCCTCGGCCGATTCGAACATATCGAACGATGCGCAACCGGGAGAGAGCAAGACGACGCTCCCCGGCGCCGCGAATTCGCGCGCGCGCCGCACCGCCTCTTCCATGGAAGATGCATGCGCGCTGGGAACGCCGCCGGCGGCCCGACGAATT
>DATDIA010000047.1:0-6487 GCA_036521295.1 Candidatus Cybelea sp.
TCGTCTCTTGGTTTTTGCTCGGCGGCGACCTCTATACCGCCTATACGTTCATCGCGGTGCCGGCGCTCGTGTATGGCGTCGGTGCGCTTGGATTTTTCGCGGTGCCTTACGCCACAATCGCTTATCCGATCGCCCTCGTCGTCCTGGCGCGGTTTTGGAGCATCGCGCGCGTTCGGGGTTACGTGACCGCTGCCGATTTCGTTCGCGATAGGTATGACGACCGCACGTTGGAGATCGCGATCGCTTTGACGGGAGTCGTCGCCGCTATGCCCTATATCGCGCTTCAACTCGTCGGAATGCGGGCGGTTTTTGGGCAGTTCGCGACCCTTGGAAGCGGCGGATCGCTTCCCGCGTTAACGATCGCCTTTCTGCTGCTTGCCGCCTACACGTACACCAGCGGCCTGCGAGCGCCGGCGATGATCGCCTTCATCAAAGATACACTGATTTACGTGACGGTGATTGCCGCCATCGTCGTCATTCCAGCGCGACTGGGCGGTTGGGCGCACATCTTTTCGATCTCGCAGGCGGCATTGGCACGGCGGCCGCATGCCACATCGATTTTTCTAGCCCAGCCGCAGTACTTCACCTATACGACGATGGCATTCGGCTCGGCGCTCTCGCTCTTCATCTATCCCCACTCGATAACGAGCGTGTTGGCCGCACGAAGCCGCGAGGTTATTCGGCGCAACGCGGCGCTGTTGCCGATCTACTCACTGCTCCTGGGCCTGCTCGCGCTCCTCGGCTACTGCGCCCTCGCCGCGGGGATCGTCGCTAAGGACGCCAGCCGCGTCGTGCCATTGCTCTTTGCACGCTACTTTCCGGATTGGTTCGCGGGTGTCGCGGACGCGGCAATCGTCATCGGAGCGCTCGTGCCGGCCGCGATCATGTGCATCGGTGCCGCCAATCTGTTTGCGAGCAACGTCTTTAGAGAGTACTCTCCACAACGCTCGCCCGTCGAAACGGTGATCGCCAAGGCGCTGACGCTGGCGATGTGCGCCTTATCGCTGCTCTTTGTCTTTTTCGTGCCCGTCCCATATGCGATCGATTTGCAGTTGCTCGGCGGTGCGCTCATGCTTCAAATCTTTCCGGCCTTCGTTCTCGGCTTGTGGACCCGCTGGTTTCATCCCAAAGCGCTGCTAGCCGGTTGGGTCTGCGGGTTGATCGCGAGTTGCGCGATGGCCTATGCGAGCGGATTTACGTCGAACTTTACCTTGCACGTTTTCGGCAACTCGTTGACGGGATTCATCGCCTTGTACGGCCTAATCCTCAACTTATGCGTCAGCGCATCGCTTACGCTTCTGCTTCGCTGCGTGCCGGCCGGCGCCCACGATCGCATCGATACCGGAGATTCGTATGAGTAAAACGATCAATCCACCCGGTTGGCCCCGACCCAGCGGTTACGCGCAGGGAATCGTTGCACAGGGCCGTTACCTTGCGATCTCCGGTCAGATCGGCTGGCACGAACGCAACGAACTCGTCAGCGACGATTTTCTCGAGCAGGCTCGGCAGGCACTTCGAAACGTCATGACGGTGCTTGCCGCCGCGGGAGGCACGGCGGAGCACCTCGTGCGCCTGACGTGGTACGTAACCGACCGCCATGAGTACCGCGACAACCTCAAGGCACTCGGCGCGGCGTATCGTGAGATCCTTGGTACGCACTATCCCGCGATGGCGCTGGTCGAGGTGGCTGCGTTGCTCGAAGACGGCGCCAAGGTGGAAATCGAGGCGACCGCCGTCCTGCCGACCGAAAAGCCGTGACGGAGCGTGCCAGCTACATCGGAGGGCTGGTCATCATTTTGGCGCCCATCGCCGTGGCTTGAGACTTGCACATCATCTTGACGTGATTCTTCGCCATCATTGCCTGCTTCTGGGCTGAGGTCATTCCGGCGCTTTTCGCCATCATTTGCGACCGCGTCATGTACATCTTCGTATTCATGTTTACGCCGACGACTGGATCGTTTGCCGAGCAATGCGGCATGGCCGAAGACATTGAAGAGGACATACTGCTCTGGGCTAAACTAGGGTGAATGCTCCCCATAAGCATTGCCATTCCGAGCAAGATTCCCGTTGCAACAGTTTTCATTTGATCTCCTTTCACCACATAACGACTGTGACCTACCTTTGGATGAATTTTAGCGATGCGAGCCGAGCGAAGAGCGGCGTTACTGCACTGCGCTAGGCGCTGAGCGAAGACGAGGTCGCGAGACTTGGGGCCGTGGGCGCAGCGTGGTCCGAGGATAAGCGGTCGACGAAGCGCTCCAGATCTAGCACGCAATCGTAGCATCTCCCGGTGCTACGATTGTTGTCGCAGTTTGTAGCGCTGAAGCTTTCCGGTTTCGGTGCGCGGCAGCTCGGCGACGAACTCGATCTCGCGGGGCGCCTTGAAGGCAGCGATCTGCGTCTTGGAGAACTCTCGCAGCTCGTCGGCCTTCTGCGGGATCGCGCTGCAGCCGTCGGTTAGCACAACAAAGGCTTTGACGAAGTTTGTCTCTTTTTCGGGATCGTGCTTTCCCACGACGGCAACCTCCTTGACGTCGGGATGGGCGATCAATGCCTGCTCGACCTCAGGGCCCGAAATATTATAGCCCGCCGACACGATCATGTCGTCGGTGCGCGCGACGTACCAAAAGTAGCCGTCGGCGTCCTTGCGATAAGCGTCGCCGGGATAGTTCCAGCCACCCTGGACGTAGTCGGTCTGTCGCTCGTCCTGAAGATACTTGCAGCCGGTGGGGCCTTTGACGGCAAGGCGCCCGACTGTGCCGTCGGGCACCGGATGGCCGGCATCGTCGTGGATCTCGGCGACATAGCCCGGCACGACCCGGCCGGTAGAGCCGATGCGTACTTCCGATTTCGGCGAGCCCACGAAGATGTGCAACATCTCGGTGCTGCCGATACCGTCGAGAATCGGAAGTCCCGTTTTTGCGCGCCATTCTTCCGCGACCACCTTGGGAAGCATCTCGCCGGCCGAAATGCACGTACGCAGCGACGAAATGTCGTAACCGTCGATCGAACCGGCCATTGCGCGATAGGCGATCGGCGCGCTGAAGAGCGTCGTAACTCCAAAGTTTTGTATCGCCGCAAGCAGCTCGGCCGGGCCGGCCTTTTCGAGCAAGAGCGTCGCGGCGCCGGCGTAGAGCGGAAAGAGCAACAAGCCTCCTAAACCAAAGGTGAACGCCAGCGGCGGGCTCCCAGCGAAGAGATCGTCGCGCACAGGCCGCAGCACGCGAGCGGCATACGTGTCGCACGTTGCAATAAGCTCGCGGTGATAGTGCATGGCCGCCTTGGGGATCCCGGTCGTTCCCGAGGTAAACGCGATGATCGCCACGTCTTCCGCCGCGGTATCGACGTTGCAAAAATCGGCTGGCTTCGACCGCATGCGCTCGTCGAGCGATTCGGCAAAACTGCGCGAGTCGTTGAAATAGGCCACGTGCAAATTGCGGCAGTCGGCGCAGGCGCGATCGAACTCGTCGCGCAATCCCGCATCGCAAAGCGCGTGCTTGACCTGGGCCTTCTCCATTACGAAACGCAACTCGCGCTCGCGGTAGAGCGGCATGCTGGTCACGGCGATGCCGCCGGCTTTGAGCACGGCGAACCAGCAGGCGGCAAGCATCGGCGAGTTCGGCGCCCGTAGGAGGACCCGATTGCCCGGCACGAGCTCAAGATCTTCGACGAGGACCCGCGCGATGCGATTGGCCGCGCGCTGCAGATCGGCGTAGGTCCAGGCTTTTCCGCCGGGCAGAACGATGCATGGATCGCCGGCGCTTCCGGCAGCGACGCGCCGGTCGAGCAACTCCTGCGCCGCATTGATGCGCTCGGGATAGCGCAGCCCGAGCGTATCGAAAAGCAGCTGAGGCATATGCTCGGGCGGCGGCAGACGTTCTTGCGCGAAGGTATCGACGAGCCCCGTGATGCGCCCGATCATGCTTCGAAAATCTGCTTTGCGATTACCACCTGCAAGATCTCGCTTGCGCCCTCGTAAATGCGTAAAGCACGCACGTCGCGGTAGAGGCGCTCGACGATCTCGCCGCGCGTCACGCCCCGGCCGCCGAAAAGTTGCACCGCACGATCGCAGACACGACCGGCGGCTTCGGTCGCAAACCACTTCGCCATCGCCGCCTCCCGCGTAACGCGCGCGGCGCCCATATCCTTCCTCCAGGCCGCTCGATAAACTAAGAGCGCGCTTGCGTCGACGTCGGTGGCCATTTCAGCAATCGCCGCCTGCGTTAACTGCAACGAGGCGAGCGGCGAACCGAAGAGTTTGCGCGTCTTCGCATGCTCGACCGATTCGGTAAGCGCGCGCCGGGAAAAACCCACCGCGGCCGCGCCGACCGTGCTGCGGAAGAGATCGAGCGTGCTCATCGCAATTTTGAAACCGTCGCCCTCTTTACCGATGAGGCAGCCCGCCGGAATGCGTGCACCGTCAAATCTTAGCGTACCCAGCGGATGCGACGACATCGTTACGATACGGTCGCTTACGATACAGCCGGGCGTTGCAGCGTCGACGGCAAAGGCGCTCAGCCCTTTTGCCCCCTCGGCCCCGGTGCGAGCAAAGAGCACATAGAGGTCGGCGATCCCGGCATTTGAGATCCAGCTCTTTTCGCCGTCGATGACGTACCAATCGCCATCGCGCCGCGCGCGCGTTGTCAGCGCCGCAACGTCCGAACCCGCTTCACGTTCGGAGAGGGCGAAAGCCGCTATGCATCGGCCCTTCGCCACATCGGGCAGATAGCGCCGCTGCAACTCCGCATCGCCAAACAGTGTCAGCGCGGCGCTGCCCAGACCTTGCATCGCGAAAACGAAATCGGCCAGGGCCGAGCGATAAGCGAGCGTTTCCCGCGCTAAGCAGAGCGTGCGCGCGTCGATGGTAGCGCGCACGCCTCCATAGGCATCGGGCACGCACGCGCCCAGCCATCCGTTCTCCGCCAGCGCGCTTACCCACGCGCGGCAGCTACCGTCCGGGTCGCCCTCTTCGTCGAAAACGCCGGCCTCTGCCAGCCAGCGCCTCAACCCGATCGCAAAGGTGCGGTGCGCTTCGTCGAAAAACGGCCACTGCAATACCATCAGTTTCCCTCAAACTGCGGCGTCCGTTTCGCCACGAAGGCTTCATAGGCACGGCGAAAATCATTGCTCTCCATGCAGAGCGCCTGAGCTTTCGCTTCGGCATCGATCGCCTCGTCGAGCGGCAACGACCATTCTTCTCGCAGCATCTTCTTGGTCATGGCGTGAGCCGCGGTTGGGCCTTCGGCGAGGTCGCGTGCAAAGCGGTGAGCACGTTCTACAAGCGCTTCGGGGGCACACAGCTCGTTATAGAAACCCCAATCGTAGGCTTGGCGGCCCGGCATCGCGCGGCCGGTGTAGAGCAACTCCGCGGCGCGACCGAGGCCGACGATTCGCGGCAGCATCGCGCACGCACCCATGTCGCAGCCGGCCAGCCCAACGCGCACAAAAAGGAAGGCTACGCGGGAACGTTCGGTTCCAAAGCGTAGGTCGCTCGCCATTGCAAGGATGGCGCCGGCGCCCGCGCACGTGCCGTCGACTGCGGCAATAATCGGTTGCGGACAGGCGCGCATCGCTTTGACGAGATCGCCCGTCATCTGCGTGAAATCGAGAAGCTCCCGCGGTTGTGATTTCGTTAACGGACCGATGATCTCGTGGACGTCGCCGCCGGAGCAGAAGTTTCCGTCAGAACCGTTGAGAAGGACCGACTTGACGTTCGCGTCACCGGGTAGAGCGCGAAATCGATCGCGCAGCTCGGCATAGAGCTCGAACGTGAGCGGATTTTTGCGCTCGGGTCGATCGAGCGTGATCGTGAGTACCTTGCCGTCGCTCTCGCAACGCGCGTTCGTCATCGTATCCGAAACGGAAGGTCTTCTTCGTACGGCTTTCCCGCGCTGTTGCGGGCGATCACGCGCAAGCGGTAGGCGCGCACGAAGATCGGCGGCGTGTCGAGCACGTTCAGCGCGAATGCAAAGCGCCCAGCGGTTCGTTTCGGCACGTTGATTGAGAAAAGATTCGTCCGCACTTCCAGGCTGGCCACGTTCGTGCTCGCAACGAAGGCTCCCGACCAGCGCTCACCCCGCCGAACGTCGAGGGAGGAAAAGTGCATCGCGAGGATGCGCGGCGGCGCATTGTTTGGCTCCACGCGCGGCGTCGGCAATATTGTCGTCAATCCGATCGCGACGTTCGCCGGCACATCCGGAAGACGCGACGCGCACGCCGCGAGGAGCACCGTGCACGCGAGTCCACTGTGAAGCAGCACCTTTTAGGTCGTACGAAACCCTTTGCGGCGCCACCTGCTGCTCGGAAGGCGCCCGCGAGATGGGCGCGTAAGGCCCGATTCATGCTGCAACATGCCGCCCCGCGAAGCATCGCATTCGATTACGCGGTCGGCATCTGCGGCGTCTGGATCTCCGGAGGATTCTTTCTCGACGCGTGGGCGCACGGCCACGTTCCGGTCGAAAGCTTCTTCACCCCCTATCACGCCGTC
>DATDIA010000048.1:0-6519 GCA_036521295.1 Candidatus Cybelea sp.
AATCCGCCGGCCATCGACCAACACCGTGCATGCGCCGCAAGTTCCCTGATCGCAGCCCTTCTTCGCCCCGTCAAGCCGAGGCGATCGCGAAGTGCGTCGAGCAGCGTGACGCGCTTCGACGTGGAGCGAACGATCGACACCGTTGACGTTCAAAACGAGGTTCGATTCGGCCGAACGCCCCGCTGCGACCGCATCGTTCGCGTGCGTTACTTTCGCTTGCGCTCCCATCGCCTTCCATCGAAGCCCGAGTTGCAATGCGGCCGTCGCGCTGGACGCGCGGACGACGAAATGCCGGCGCGTCGGCAACTCGTCGTCGGGCGTTTTCCGTGCTGGCGGTTCGGACATATGCGCGTATGTTCCCGGAAGGCTCAAAACGCACACGCTCGGGTTAGCCGCCGGACGCCTGCTATTGAACGAGGTGGGCGCGTGGCGCAAAGACAAACGGAAGAAGCTTGACGAGCATCTTGACTTATTGCGGAACGGTCTATCCTTGGCAATGCGACCAGATGGGTCACATGAACGTCATGTGGTACGTGTCCAAGTTTGATGAAGCCACTTGGCAGTTCATCGCAAGAATCGGCCTTACCCCAAGCTATTTACGAAGCGGCAGGGGCGGCGTAGCGGGGGTGCAGCAAAACATTAGTTACAAGCGCGAGCTGTTTGCGGGAAGTATTATTCAGGTTCATTCCCATCTGGTAAGCATTCGGGAAAAGTCCATCGTCTTCTCTCACGAGATGCGGGATCTCGAGCGAGATGAGATAGCAGCGACATGCGAACTTACCGCCGTGCACATGAATCTTCGTGAGCGCAAGTCGGCGCCGTTCCCAGACGACGTGGTGGCCCTGGCCCGGAAGATGCTTCAGTGATCCGGCGCGGGCGAGGGAACAGGATCGTTCAAATGCGGGGTTGGAGCGAGAAATAAGACGCTTCGGGCAACGTCAAAGGTAAGCGCGAAGCGTCGCAAGATCTCCATCCCGACCGTCGGTACGGCGTTCGACGGACCCCAGGCGTCGTGAATTGCGTATGATCCGATCTGGATTGTAGAAAATACTCCGGAGTAGTCGATGTAGGACTTCCCTAACCCGACTCCTTGCAAGCTTTTCCTTCGCGCCGGCGATTGCCTGACCAGATCGTCGCTTACTGCATCGTCGGAACCGGTATCGAGGCGGACGTTGCGCCGCGCCGAGATCCCGTTAGACAACGTGAGGGTCATCGGAATGAAGAGATGATCGTTGCGGTCGGTAAGAGGAACGGCCGCACCGCGCCCGCGGTATTGGAAGCTTTGTGGTGCAAATACGCTGAATGTCTCGGCGCTCGGATTGATTTCAACTACGTGAGCCTTGAAAAAGTCGGCTCCGAGAAGGCCGTCCTCACGAAGCGTCGTCCCGACGTGGCTGAGATCGTAGATCCAAGGATCCTTGACGCGAAAGCGGACGCCGCCCAGCGTGATCTCAACGGGAACCGCGTGCTGCCGCAGCACGGTCCCACGCCCGGCACCGCCGGCACGGTCGGTCCGTACGACGGCAATCTGTAGACGTCGAGCGATCGCTGCGTCGATGCACGTGTGCGGCGCGCCGGTATCGACGTCGAACCACAGAGAAACGCCATGTAAGAGTACCGGCACTCGCACGAGCCGATCGTCAAGCTGGTAATGCACCACCGTGAACGCTTCGTTACTCGCCGGGCACGCAGCAAATGCGGTCCCGACGAAGCAGACTGCCGCTAGGCCGGCAGTAAGAGCTGGGTATCGACGCGAGAGGGATTGACCCATTGTGTAGTCATGTATACACTTAGTCCAATGCCCCTGTCAATCAAGGGAACGTCCGAGCAGATCGCCGACGTTCTGCGCCTCGAAATCGAGGCCGGCGATTTGCCGGCAGGCTCACCGCTCAATCAGGTGCTGATCGCCAGCCGTTTTAATTTGAGCCGCATTCCCGTGCGCGAAGCACTGAGAAGTTTGGAAGCGGAGGGCTACCTGACGTATCGCCCAAACAAGGGCGCGGTCGTGGCAGCGGTACCGTCGGCCTTGGAAATGCTGGAGATCATCGAGTTTCGAGAAGTTCTCGAAGTGCGCCTCATGGAGCATGCGATCCGGAACGCCGATGACGATGTCGTCGTGCGCGCCGCAGAAGCGATGCATGAAATGAATCGGGCCCGCGACGAAGCGTCGCTGCGTGGTTCGCACGAGCGTTTCCACTCGGTGTTTTTCGGAGCAGCGAAACGGCCACTCATGGCCAACATCGTCAACGGCTGGCGGTTCCGTCTTCCATTCGATCGTCAGCGGGCGTTTCTGAAGAGCACGCGTGAGGTTCATCAACAATTGCTCGAGGCCTTCGCCGCCCCCAATCTCCGAGCCGCGACTGCATGCGTGCGCGAAGAGTATGCCATCATGCGCAAAGCCGTCGCCGGTGCCAAGCACACATGATGACCGCGATGGTTATTGTGGCCGCACAGGCGACCGCAACGCCGTCACCAGTGCAGATATTTGCCAGAGCCAGCGAGCTCGGCAAGCACGCATCGTTCCGTCATATGAATCTTTTCGCGTTCCATGCGACCAGACTGGTACTTTGAGCCGTAGAGTTCCGATTGCCGACGGCGCAGCCCGCGTGATAGAGTTGGGTGACGCCATGGCCCAATTCGAGATCGTGCTGCCGGAAACGAAGCCGGAGACGGAGTGGGTACGCGGCCGGCCGCTGCAAAAGGTGAGACCGCAGCGAACGCACGCGCGCCTACAAGGCGCGCTGACGATTTGGCTCGATCGTTGGGCGGTTGGCCGCGACGAGGTCGGTCCGGAGTGGCGCTTCCGCATCGCGCCGCCGGGCGAAGCTCGGCGTCCCCTCGTCCCCGACGTTGCCTATGTGTCGAATGAACGACTGCGACCGCTCAGCGATCAAGAGCTGGAGATTCCGCCGCTCTCCCCGGACGTCGCCGTGGAGATTCTCTCGGCGGATGATCGCCGCGCCGATGTCGACGACAAGATCGACGTTTATTTGCGAGCCGGTTCGTCACTCGTGATCGTTGTCGACCCCCAGCGGCGTGCGGTCGAGTTGCACGACGCCGCCAAAACGGTGGGCCTCGGCGAAACGGGCGCGATCGAACATTCGGCGTTGCCGGGATTCTCGTATCATGTGTCGGAGCTCTTCGCCGTCCTTCGACGCCCTTGAGATTGTTGTAGCGTGTCGCCCAGGCCCCATCGCCGGGCAGCGTATTTGCTACTGATCTTGCCGTTTGTCGGCACGCTGGTTCCCTGGATCTACAATCGCGCCGAGCCCAGCCTCTTCGGCCTGCCTTTCTTCTACTGGTACCAGCTTGCGTGGGTCGTTATAACGGCGGCATTACTCGGTCTCTTCGTCTATTTGACGAGAAAGCGCGACGATGTCTAGCGCTTCGCTCGTTTTGATCGCACTCGTCTTAGCCGTCACGGTAATGGGCTTTCTGGCCGCCCGTTGGGGGCATGCCGATCTAAAGAATCTTGAAGAATGGGCCCTCGGCGGGCGCCGCTTCGGCACGATCGTCACCTGGTTCTTGCTAGGGGGAGACGTTTACACCGCCTACACCTTCATCGCCGTGCCCGCGCTCGTATACGGCATCGGTGCGCTTGGATTTTTCGCACTTCCGCTCTCACCGCTTGCCTACATCATCGTGATGCTCGTGATGGGTCGCTTTTACGGCCTGGCCCGTCGGCGTCGCTACCTCACCTCGGCCGACTTCGTGCGCGATCGCTTCGGCGACCGTGCCCTCGAGATCGCGATCGCAATGACCGGCGTCGTTGCGATGATGCCGTACATCGCGCTGCAGCTCGTCGGGATGAAGGCGGTCTTCCAGCAGCTTGGGGATGCGTTTACCGCCTACAGCGGCCTGCCCGCGCTCACGGTCGCGTTCGCGCTCTTGGCCGGATATACGTACACCAGCGGTCTGCGAGGGCCGGCGCTCATCGCGTTCGTCAAAGATACGCTTATCTACCTCACCGTGATTACGGCGATCGTGGTTATTCCGGCGAAGCTGGGCGGCTGGGCGCACGTCTTCGCCGTATCAGCCAGGACCCTCGCGGCGCGACCTGTTCCCTCCTCGATTTATCTGGCCAAACCGCAGTACTTTACGTATGCGACGCGGGTGCTTGGATCGGCGCTGATACTTTTTCTCTACCCGAACTTGATCACCGGCGTACTCGCTGCGAAGAACAAGGACGTGATCCGTCGCAACGCCGTGCTGCTGCCCGCCTACGCGCTGCTCCTCGGTCTTCTCGCACTGCTCGGCTATTGTGCGGTTGCCGCCGGCATCGCGACGAAGGATACGAGTACCGTCGTACCGCTGCTCTTCGCGCGATACTTCCCGGACTGGTTCGCCGGCGTTGCCGACGCGGCAGTGGTGATCGGCGCTTTGGTACCCGGCTCCATCATGTGCATCAGCGCGGCAAACCTGTTTGCCAGCAACGTCTTTCGCCAGTTCTCTCCCGAGCGCGACGCCGTGGAGACGATCATCACGAAACGATTAACTCTGGGCATGTGCGGGTTCGGGTTAATCTTCATCTTCTTGATACCGGTGCGGTATGCGATCGACTTTCAGTTGCTCGGTGGATGCATCATGTTACAAATCTTTCCAGCTTTCGCACTCGGCCTTTGGACGCGTTGGTTTCATCCCAAAGCGCTACTCACTGGTTGGGCATGCGGTGTGGTCGCCAGCTGCGCGATGGCTTATGCGAGCAATTTCACCCCGGACTATGCCCTGGTGGCTTTCGGGACCACGTTTACCGGCTTCATCGCCCTGTACGGGCTGGCGATCAATCTCGCGGTTTCGGTAGCGGGCACCGTTGTGCTACACGCGCTCGGGAGGAATCCGGGCATCGATTGCACGACCGCCGCAGATTACGCCTAACCACGTACCGCGCGGGAGTAAAAGAGCGGCACCGGAAGACTTCCTGGTGCGCCAGGCCGACGCCGGGGTCGAAGTACACCTGCTGGGACAAGCCGGCGTGACGGCTGCCGGAAAACCCGTGAAATTCTCAAAGCGCACGACCACGCTTGCGATGCTCGGGTTCCTCGTACTGCGCCGTGGGCAGTCGGTAGCACGTAATGCGCTGGCATTCTCGCTCTTCCCCGACGAAGATGAGGAGGCCGCGCTAGCAGAGTTACGTCGTTATCTTTATCTTGCGAACAAGGCGCTCCCGGCTCGATCAGGTCATCCGTGGCTGGTTGCCGACGCAGAAACGGTACGCTGGAATTCGGACAACCCTGTATTCGTCGATGCGATCGAGTTCGAGCGACTCTCGAGTGATGACGCAACGTTGGCCGAAGCCGTCGACTGCTACAAAGGCGATTTGCTGGAAGAAGTCTACGACGATTGGGTTCTGCCAGAGCGTGAGCGTCTGCGCACCAGATACCTCGACGCCTTGATGAAACTTGTGCGAGCCCATCGCGCGCGACGCGAACACGCTGCGGCGATCTCCTACGCCCGTCAAATCTTGGCGGTCGATCCTTGGCGAGAGGACGTCGTGCGCCAGTTGCTAGCCGCACGGTACGAATCGGGCGACGCTTCCGGCGCATTACTTGAGTTCGATCGTTTCGAAAAGCGGCTCCGCGACGAGATAAACGTCCGTGCGATGCCCGAGACGCTCGCGGTGCGTGCGGCGATCGCGCGCGGCGATCCGCTGCCGGGTTCGCTTGAAGCGGCGGACGAAGCTTCAGGGAAGGTCGTCGTTAGGCAGGTGCCTTTGTTGCCGCTCGTCGGACGCGCTAAGGAGCTTGACGATTTGCGCGCGAGATGGAGCCGCTGCGCTCGAGGCAACGGTGCGCTGACGCTCGTTTCCGGTGAATCCGGCGTCGGAAAGACCCGGCTGATCGGTGAACTTGCGGCGGTCGTAGAGTCTGAAGGGGGCCGCGTCTTTGTCGGCACGACGACCTATCCGGAACGTGCGCCGTATCAGTGCGTCGCGGAAGCATTACGTTCGGCGCTCCCGCTGCTGCTCTCGGGCCGAATGGATCCGGCAGGATTGGCGGCTCTCGCCACCGTTCTCCCCGAGTTGCATTCCGAAGTCGAGAGGCTTCCAGACCTTCCAGCGCTGGCCCCCGATCGCGAGGCAATCAGGCTGCTCGACGCCTTGGCCGGCTCGGTCCAGGCACTGGCCTCAGCGAGACCGCTGTTGCTGATTTTGGAGGACTTGCACTGGGCGGGGCGCGCCACGATCGACGCGATTGCCGCCATCGTTCGGCGTTCTGCCCGAAACCGAGTACTGATCGTCGGATCGTTTCGGGAAGAGGAAGCGACGCGTGCGCATCCACTCCGGACGCTCGAGCGGGCTCTCGGCACGGAGCGTCTCGCCGGAACCGTCGTTTTGGATCGGCTAAAACGCGACGACGTTGCGATGCTTCTCTCGAGCATGACAACCGGTGACGTTGTGGAGGGCGCGCGGGTCGACGAGCTCTACGCACACACCGAAGGGTTGCCGCTCTTTCTCAATGAGGCGTTGGCAGAACACCGAGAACGCCGTGGTTCGGCCGATGCGACGCGTCTTCTTCGCGG
>DATDIA010000049.1:0-2776 GCA_036521295.1 Candidatus Cybelea sp.
ATGATAGTCCGACGACCATGCATAGTTAGAGACCCGCCCACGCAGCGGAGTTCTCCTTTTCGATTCCGGTGTGGCGTAGGGTAGCGCGAGGCAGACGACGCTGCGCGCATCGTGCAGAAGTTCGCTGGGGTCGCTGGCCCGGCGTGCGTACTCGGCGTCGTAGTCCCACGTCCCTAAATCTCCGCGTCCGAAGGCGGCTTGCATGCGCCCTCGCGTTTGCGGGTCGGCCGAAGCCGGGACAACCCGCACCGCGCCGGCACCAAGCGAGAGCGCCGTGCGGATCGCACGCTCTTTGATTACGTGGGAATCGGTGCTCGCCATCACAACGTCGCTAGCGGCCCCGGCGTCCCTCGTGGAAACGCTTCATCAATGGCGGCCACGTCATCCGGGCGGAGCTGAAGTCTTCCCGCATCGGCGTTCTCTTCGACGTGTTCTACGCGGGCGGCTTTTGGAATCGCAAAGAGGCCTTCCTCGCGGGTCAAGAATGCAAGCGCTACTTGGCGCGGAGTCGCGCCCAGTTTCCCCGCGATTCGCTCGAGGATTTCGCGAGGACGGGTCGACCGCAGGAAGGTTCCACGCCCAAAGGGCGTGTAGGCGACGATTGCAACCCCACGCGCGCGAGCCGCCGGAATGACTTCATGTTCCACGCCCCGTTCGCAGAGATGGTAGAGCACTTGATTACAAGCAAGCGGCGTGTTTTGCAGGTATGAGGCCGCCTCGATCATCTCATTGGCTTCGAAGTTGCTCACGCCGACGAATCGGCTCTTCCCCTGCGCGACCAGCGTATCGAACGCGCGCATCGTCTCTTGGAGCGGATGAGCGCCTGGCCAATGCAAAAGGTAGAGATCCAGGTAGCCGCAGCCCAAGCGCGCCAGACTCCGCTCGGCCGCCGCAAGCGTTCCCCGATAGCTTGCGTTGCTCGGAAGGACCTTCGTGGCAATGAAGAGCCGCTCGCGGGGAATACCGCGAATCGCTTCTCCGACCAGCTCCTCGGCTCGTCCCGCGCCGTACATCTCCGCGGTGTCGATATGGACCATGCCCAGTTCGATCCCGCGTCGAATCGCGCGCTGCGCCTCCTTGCGGCGCGACCCACTTTCCGGCATGTCCCACGTTCCCTGTCCGATGACCGGCAGCTCGATGCCAGTCGCTCCGAACGCCTTAAACTTCATCGGAGTAATTGATAACCGATGGTTCTAAGGGCCACTTGTGAGCATCGAAATTTCTCGGCGCCTTGAGCTGCTCGAAAGGCTTGCGCGCCCTTGCCGCCGGCATGGAGTCGGCGGCTATTTACCCTTCCAGTTTGGTTTGCGCTTTTCGAGAAACGCACCGGTGCCCTCTTTGATGTCTTCGGTATCGACGAGCGTTCCGAACTCGAGCGCTTCGATCTCGAGCGCGTCGTCGATGGAAAGATGGGCGCCGTTGTTGATGGCACGTTTGCATGCCGCGACCGCAAGCGGCGCCTTTGTTGCGATCGTCGCGGCGATTCGCTTTGCTTCGTTCAGGAGTTCTGCGTGCGGCACGACGCGCTCGACGAGCCCGATTCGCAACGCTTCTCGAGCGTCGATCATCTCGCCCGTTAAGCATAGATACGTGGCCATGCCTTTACCAACGCGGCGCGTCGTGCGGGCGGTGCCGCCATAGCCGGGGATCAAACCAAGATTCACCTCGGGCTGACCAAACTTGGCGTTCTCACTTGCAATAATGATGTCGCCGGCCATCGCAAGCTCGCAGCCGCCGCCGAGTGCAAAACCATTAACGGCCATGATGGTCGGCTTGCTCATACGCTCGATTTGACGCGTGAGGGCCTGACCGCGACGAGCTTGAGCGGCGCCCGACCCAGCGGACGCAAGGGCGTTGAGCTCCGTGATATCGGCACCTGCGGCGAACGACTTTTCCCCCGCTCCCGTTACAACCACAGCCCGGATACGGTGGTCCCGCTCCATCTCGACGAGCGCTTCAGAGACTTCGTTCAGTAGCTGACTGCGCAACGCGTTGAGCACGTTGGGCCGGTTGAAGGTAATGATGCCGATGGGCTCTTCGCTTGTGACCAGGATATCTTCGAACGTCATTTCAGAGTTTCCATTGCAAATGTTATGATTTGATAAAGGCCGCAGGTTCCTTCGTTCCGTTGCAGGGAAGTGCCCTTTGGCCTATACTGAGGACGAATTTTGCGGGAGGTGGCAGTGGCAGTTCGGACGGCATACCACGAGGCTTTGGAGGCGACACGGCTCGACGTCGTGCGGCTTGGAGCGCTCGTCGGTGACGCGCTGCGCATTGCCGTCGACGCGCTCGACCAACGTGATGCCGCAGCGGGAGCGCGGGTCGTTGCCGGAGATGACGTCATCGACGATCTGCGCCGGCGCGTCGAGGCGCATTGCATCGAGCTGATATGGAGACAGCAGCCTGTTGCCGGCGAATTGCGGGAAATCGCGGCGATGTTGGAAATCGCAACTGACCTTGAGCGGGTAGGCGACTATGGCGTCGATATTTCGAAGAATGTCATCAAACTTTCCGATCAGCCCATGCGCCCGCAGCGCGTGGAGATCGATCGCATTGCCAGCGTCGCCCACGCGATGCTGCTCGATGCCATGCGCGCTTATACCGAGCGCGACGCCCGGCTGGCAAGCGAGGTGATCGATCGCGACGACGAGGTCGACAAGCTCTACAAGCGCAGCATAAAATTACTTCAAGGCGAGATGCGAGCCGATCCCGAGATCATTCGGCCCGGCACGCGCTATCTTTTCGTGCTTGCGTCGCTCGAACGCGTCGGAGACCG
>DATDIA010000050.1:0-13177 GCA_036521295.1 Candidatus Cybelea sp.
TCTCGATTTCCGTGCGCATGACGACGCGCTCGAGCGGAACCTCCTGCATCAGTACGTGGTAAAGATCGTGCGTAAGACGCGTTTTGTCGACGCCCAGGCCGGTGGTCGTGTTGCCTTGTGCGTCGGCATCGACGACGAGAACGCTTCGGCCGTACACCGCGAGCCCCGCGCCGAGATTGACGGCGGTGGTGCTCTTGCCGACGCCGCCCTTCTGATTTACGAGCGCGATGATTCGACCCAACTAAGCGCGCGCAGTTTGGAAATACTGCTCGAGCATTCGCAGCAGCAAGCTTCGCTCGTTACGTCCGGGTTCGTCGGTGACCTGCTCGAAAAGCCAGCGCAAGGCATCCCCCACGCGCTCGTCCCCTTTGAACCCCGGCGGCGCCGCCCCCCGGCGAACGAGCGCCGCAATCACATCCTCGCCGTCGACGGCAAGCTCTCGGATCGAGAAAGCCGGCTTACGCGCTAGTTCGGCGCGCACTCGTGCCTCGAAGGCCTCGTTGGCGCCACCGCGTTTGGGGAGCCCACTTCCTTGGATGTCGGCGTGCCGCAGCGCGAACAAATGCTCGACCGTCAATGGTCCAACCCGCCGTATGAACCGGCGCAGCGCAGCATCGGTCAACTCCGGGTCGGCCGCGTACATATGCTGCCTTACCAAGTGCTTGGTTGCTTTAACGGCTTCGTTTGGAAAGCGGAGACGCTCCAGCATTTCCTCGGCCATCTCAGCCCCCACGATCTCATGGCGATAGAAATGCGACCGGTCTTTCGTGCGCGGCTTCCCGACGTCGTGAAGCAAAGCTGCCAAGCGCAAGCTCAAGTCGCCGGGTGAAGTCGCGTCGAGGGTGGCGAGACTATGCCGCCAGACGTCGTAGGCATGCCATTCATTTTGCTCGACACCGACACCCTCGACCAGCTCCGGCCACAGGTAAACCAGGACTCCGGTCTCTTGAAGGAGTTCCAAGCCAATCGATGGCTTGCTTGCCATAAAGAGCTTCGTGAGTTCCTCCTGGACGCGCTCCGCCGAAACGCTTCCCACCAGAGGCGCCGCCGCCATCATCGCCTCGCGCAACCCCGGCGTGACCTGATACTGGAAGCGCGCCGAAAATTGAGCGGCGCGCAGCATTCTCAGCGGATCCTCGATGAAACTCTGAGGCGTTAAGATGTCGACGCGCCGAGCCCGAAGGTCGGCAATGCCATCGTATGGGTCGAGGATGGCGCCGGAGGGCAGCGCACGGGCGAGCATATTCATCCGGAAGTCTCGCCGGCCAAGATCCTCCTCGAGGGTCACCTCGGGGCCGCTCACGATCTCGAAGTCGCGGTGCCCCACGCCGAAGGAACGTTCTCGCCGCGGCGTCGCGACGTCAACCGTCTCGCCATCAACCGTGAGCTTCAGGACCGAAAAAGAGGCGCCGACGATGTCGACCCGCCCGAGCGGGCGAAGGCGATCGACGAGTGCGTCGAGCGCGAGCCCGACGACGACATAGTCGGAATCGGCGATGGGAGTCTCGCATCCATCGAGCTCCGCTCGGATTTCGTCGCGAACGCGTCCCCCCACGGCGTACAGGCTTTGTTCGGGAAGCACTGCTGCCAAGCGAGCATCGAGGGGCACCGGTCGGTACATGGCGTTCTCATCGTACTCTAGCGACGTTCCACGGGAAACGCTCCAAGCCGACCCCGGGGCGACGTTTCACGTGGAACGCAGCGGCGCTCTCAAACGCAGAGCGGGCGTTTCGTCGGGATTCCCGGCCGTCTCGGAAAGCGAGGCGGTGAGAGCCCAGTCTTGCGAACCACGATGATACGGCGATCGCCTTCGACTCGATCGTCGCTTTCGATCCGGCCACCCAGCATCAGGGAGGCATCCTCGAGCGCGATGTGCTCGCTCGTCGAAATGGCACCGCGCTGGAGTACCGCCGCTCCACCGACTTCGATGAGAGGGAGGAGCAGCTCGGCGACCGTTGGGCCGCTCCCAAGAGCGCGAGCAGTTCCGCTTGCGAAATGCTCTCGAAGGGCTGGACGGTGACCGGCAATCTCGGCTCGCTCGGCGATGACGGCGCCGCGCAGCCCGAGCAGCTCCAGGACCGATTCGAGAAAGCGCGCTTTTTTCGTCGTTGCCTCGATCATAACGACCGGCATTCCGGTCGCAATTGCGATGGGAATCGCGGGCAAGCCGGCTCCGCTGCCGACGTCGACATACGGCTCGCGTACGTACGAAGCGACGCTCAGACCGTCGAGCAGATGATCGGCCAACTCTTCCTGCGATTTCGCACCCGTCAGATTGAAGCGCTGGTTTTGCTCTAAGACCAGCTTTCCGTAGCGCGCGAGCGGCGCGATAAGGCTCGCTTCGACGCCGGCTCGCTCAAGCAGCGTTTCGAGGGCGTCCGCGCCTCTAGACGGCTGGGGCTCGCCGCTGGCTCTTGTGGATGAAGAGGGCAACGATGGCGACGTCCGAGGGCGTGATGCCGGGGATCCGCCCAGCCATTCCGATCGTGCGAGGGCGCTGGTGCGCGAGCTTTTCGCGCGCTTCCCGCGAGAGCGCGCGGATCGACGCATAATCGAAATCGCCGGGAATCGTTACGCGTTCTGCCTTCGCCGCTTTCTCAATTGCCATATCCTCGCGGCGGACGTACCCCTCGCATTTGATTTCGATAGCGACCCGCTCGCCGATCTCGGCGTCGACGGTTGGCCGGAAGCGGTCGGCGACGTCGGCGTACCCGAGCCGGGGACGCCGAAGCGCATCGGCGAGCGAGCTGCCGGTTTCGAACCGATCCTCACCGATCGCATCGCCGTCAAGGCGCGTTTGTTCGGCGCGTTGGCGCGCCGTCTGCAGCGCAAGCCGGCGGGATTCAAACGCCGCCCAGGCCGCGTCGTCAACCAGCCCGATGCTGCGTCCGACGGGAGTAAGGCGCAAATCGGCATTGTCGTGGCGCAACACCACGCGATGCTCGGCGCGCGAGGTGAGCATGCGATACGGTTCGTCGACGCCCTTCGTGACGAGATCGTCGACGAGCACGCCGATATATGCTTGGCCACGAGTAAGGCGAAGCGGTTCGTCGCCGCGCGCGGCACGCGCTGCGTTGATTCCGGCAAGCAGGCCTTGTGCCGCGGCCTCCTCGTAACCCGAGGTCCCGTTGAGCTGGCCGCAGTGGTAGAGCCCGGCGATGCGGCGGGTTTCGAGGGTATCATGCAACTCGGTCGGCGCAACCATGTCGTATTCGACTGCGTACCCCGCTCGAACCATCGTGCACGATTCGAGGCCGGGAAGCGTGTGGAGCATCTCAAGTTGGATCTCGGCCGGCAGGGACGTCGAAAAGCCTCCCACGTAAAGCGTCGGCTCTTCCCAGCCCTCTGGCTCGATGAATATCTGGTGGGCGGGGTTGTGCGAGAATTTTACGACCTTGTCCTCGATCGACGGACAGTAGCGGGGGCCGACGCCACGGATCAAGGCGAGACCGTAGAGTGGCGAGTGCGATAAGTTTTCGCGAACCAGAGCGTGCGTTCGAGCGTTCGTTTCCGTGACGTAGCAAGGGAGTTGCGGACCGGCAAAGCGGGCCGGGCTCGCATACGAGAAGAGCAGCGGACGGGGGCTGGGCGGTTGTGGCAGCATCGCCTGGTAGTCGACGCTTTGCTTGTCGACGCGTGGCGGCGTGCCCGTCTTGAGCCTCCTCGTGGCGAAGCCAAGCCGTCGCAAAGCGGCGGCCAAGCCGATAGCCGGGGCCTCGCCGAATCGGCCCTCGCGCCGAACCACGCTGCCTCGGAAGGACTTCCCCCCAAGAAAAGTTCCGGTCGCAAGGACTACCTTTTTGCTACGGAGCGTCCGCCCATCGGCGCATGCGACCCCGCGAACCGCGCCCGTCTCGACGATCAAATCTTCGACCAGCCCAGGCACGATCGCGAGATTAGGCTGCGCGGAAAGCAGCTCCAGTGCGATGCCGGCATAGGACGGCTTGTCCATCTGCTGGCGCAGCGCCCGTACCGCCGGACCTTTGCTTTCGTTCAAAAAACGCGAGTGGAGGCTGCAACGGTCGGCGATGCTCGCCATCGCTCCGCCCAGGGCGTCGATCTCTCGAACGAGCTGCCCTTTTGCGCTGCCGCCGATGGACGGGTTGCAGGGCAACGTGCAAATTTTTTCAGGGTTCCCCGTAACCAGCAGCGTGGGAACGCCAAGTCGCGCCGAAGCGAGGGCGGCTTCGACGCCGGCATGACCGCCGCCGACGACGATCGCGCCGGCGTCGTCGCGCATCGTTACGCCGTTACGGCGCCGCCGGCGTCTGCGCGTGCGCCCGCAGGCGTAGCGAAAAGCCGATCATGATAAAGCCGAAGACGATCGCGTAGGCTGCGATCAGCCAGATGATTGTCAGCAGGCCTGCGAGAGGAAACCACAGCATGAGGACGCCAAACGCGATCGATGCGATGCCGCCGATGATCAGCCAGATCTCGTTGGCGATGTGCTTGCGCAGCTGCACCGCTGCGACGAGTTCGAGGATTCCGGTCAACAATGCCCAGGCTGCGATCGTAAAATAGAGCGCGATAATGGTGATGCGAACGTCATAGAAGGTAATTGCGGCGATCAAAATGCCGACGATACCTTCGAGCAAAAACGGCCACCAGCGCTGATGCGTTTCGGCCGCACGAATCGTTGCGACGATTGCGAAGATACCATCGATGAGCGCGTACGCACCGAAGAAGATTGCGATTGTGAACCACGTCAAGCCGGGCCATAGCCAAGCGAGAACGCCGAAGATGACGGCGGCGATTCCACGAATCAACCACGTCCACCAGTTGCGCGTAAGAGTATCGACCATTGAAAAGCTCCGCATGGCGCTACTGAACGACCCGGCCATTGGCCAGCATCACGCGTTGCACGGTGCAAAGCTTCGGTCGCGGTCCCTGCCAGGGCTCGCCGACGAGTGCATTGGTAAGATTGTGGTTGATCTGCGCGCCCTGCGAGAATGACCCGCGGTCGATGAGGACATATTTGTGACCGTGATAGCCGACGAGAAAATCGACCTCAGTGGCCGGCGACGAATGCGTGCTGGAGTAGACGACGTTGACGCCATTGGTCACGCTGCCGTTTGAATTGACCGCGCAGCTTTGAATTGAAACTCCGAAGTTTGAAATGATTCTCGCTTGCGCGGTCGCGGGCATCGCGCAGCACAGCACCGCGAGGCCCGCCAGGACAGGACGCTGCATAATGGTGCCTTTCGCATGACGACGAGTTTGAAATCCTATTTGCCGATGCAGAAACGGGAAAAAACCCCGTCGACAATCTCTTCGGCGGCCACCTGCTCACTTACATGCCCGAGTGCGGAAAAAGCGCGCTGAAGGTCGAGCGCAACGAAGTCCACTGGTTCCTCCGAGCGCAGCGTGCAAGCCGCTCGTTCGAGGGCAGCAATCGCTGCGTTGGCTGCGTCGAACTCGTGGAGCGCGGTTAGGTGTGGGCGCGAGGCGTCGAACCGTTCGCCGCCCCAGCCGATCTGCGCGATCGCACGCCGCAGGGCTTCGACGGTTTTCGCGTCGTGTACGCTGCCGACGATCGCGTGGGGCGCGCCGATCGCGCATGCCCCACGCGTTCCCAGATCGGCTTTATTGAAGAAGAGAATCCGGTCGCGATCGTTGGTTTGCTCGAGCAGACTCGCCGCATCGGAACCGAGTCGCTGCGAGCCGTCGATTACCAGGAGCGCGATTCGAGCTGCGTCGAGCGCGCGCAGCGTGCGCGCGATGCCGAAGCCTTCGAGGCGGTCGGCGTGAGTCCGAATCCCGGCCGTGTCGACAATCCGAACGGGCACGCCGTCGATGAGGAGGCTCTCCTCGATGGTGTCGCGAGTGGTTCCGGGAATCTCCGAGACGATCGCACGATCGGTGCCGAGCAGCGCGTTGAGCAGCGAGGATTTTCCGGCGTTGGGAGGGCCCACGATCGCGACCGGTACGCCTTCCCGAATCAGCCGCCCGATCTCGCCGTCGTGCCGGAGCCGTTCGAGGCTCGTCAGAATTGAAGCAAGGCGCTTTTGAAGCTGCTGGCGATCGGGTTCTGCAACCTCGTCGGGGAAATCGATTGCGCCGGCGAGCTCTTCCAAAGCGCTCGCGAGCGACCCGCGCAAGGCTCGAATCTCCTCTGCCAACGCTCCGCCGAGGTTTGCCAGCGCAGCTCGCGCCGCAGAGCGGGTTTCGGCGTCGATCACGTCGGCGACCGCCGCCGCGGCGTGCAGGTCCATCTTGCCGTTGAGAAAGGCCCGCCGCGTGAACTCTCCGGGCTGCGCGAGCCGCGCTCCGCGCACCAGTAAGGCGCGCATCACTTCACGAGCCACGACCGGCGAGCCGTGCAGATGCAGTTCGAGCATCTGGTCCCCGGTGTAGCTGTGGGGTGCCGGAAAAAGAATCGCCAGGCCTTCGTCGAGCGGCTCGTCGCGTTCGTCGAGGATCGTTGCGCGGGTCGCGAAGCGCGCGCGCAAATCGGACTTTGTGCGCAGCGCTCGACGCGCCAGTTCGGGGACCCCAGGGCCACTCACGCGCACGATTGCAATCGCGCCCTTTCCGGGGGGCGTAGCGATCGCGGCTATGGTGTCGTCTTCGCTGAGCCCTGCGCTCAACGGGGAAAGACGACCACGCGCCGCTCGGGCTCCTCTCCTTCAGACTCCGTACGCACGAGCTCCGACGTTGCGAGCGCAAGGTGAACGATCTTTCGCTCTGATGGCAACATGGGTTCGAGCTTCTGCGGGGAGCGTTCGCGCATGCAGCGTTCGAGCGTCGCGAGGGCGAGATTCTTGAGCTGATCGGCGCGATGCGCGCGATAACCCTCGGCATCGATCGTGTAGTAGCGCCGATTCGTGCGCACGCCGGCATTGAACGAGTTATTGAATATCAGATTCAGCGCCTCGAGCGTGTTGCCGTGGCGGCCGATCAACATCCCCAGATGCGGCCCGCTGATCTCAAGGTATTCTCCCTCGGGCCGCGCGACGAAGCTAATGTCGACCGAGCGAATGCCCATTCGTTCGAGGATGTCGCGCAAGAGGTCCCTGGCGGGCTTGGCATCCTCCGGCACCTCGCGGCCGCGAACCTGAGAACCCGCCCGGCGCGGCTCGCGTCGGCGCGTGCCGCCGCCCCGTCCACCGCCGGATTTGCCGCCGATGGTTCGATCGCGCAGATCGGCCGGCTGTTCTTCAAACTCAAAATCGTCTTCGTAAAGCATTGTGAGCCTAGGCCCCTCGTTTATTTCTTCGCTTGGAGCGACCGGATCGAGCCGGTTTCGATTTTGCAACGCCGTTGCTGCTCGGGGAAGCTTTCCCCCCAAGCGCTTTCACGGGAGTATCGCTGCTGCCGGAGGCGCTCTCCGTAATGACGTGCTCGCTGTCGATGAGCGCAAGCGGCTGATGATAGCGCCGAAGCATGTAGAATTGCTGGCCCATCGTGAAGATGTTGTAAGCGAACCAGTAGAGCACCATGGCCGACGGCCAGCCGTATTTCCATCCCAAAAATCCCAGCATGACCGGTGATATTACCGCCATCATGCGCTGTGTTTGGGCTTGTTGCGGATCGGTCGCCGGCATGCTCACGTACCGGACGCTCAAATACATCGATAACGCGTAGAGCAGTATCAATATCAAATCGGGTTTTGCCAGGCTTGCGGCAAGAATCGACTTACCGAAGAGACACAAACCCGTACACTGGGCCCCGTGAACGGCGGATGCGGTCTGTGAGAAGGCACTGCCGATCCACAACCAACTCTGAGCGAAGTAGTTCTTGTGAATCATCACAACGTAGTAGACGCTGATGATGACGGGATACTGAACGATCATCGGCCAGCAGCCCGCGAACGGATTGACCCGATGCTCCTTGTAGAGCGCCATCGTTTCCGCCTGAAGCTTCTGACGATCGTCTTTGTAGCGCTCTTGCAGCCGTTTGAGCTGCGGCGCGACCTTTTGCATCGAAAGAAAGGCTTTGAACTGCGCCGTATTGAGCGGCCAGAAAACGAGCCGAATGAGCGCCGCCAGGATAACCAGACTCCAGCCGACATTCCCGACGGGCTTGTCGATGGCGAGGACGATCGTATAGAGCGCGTTGACGATCGGATCGAGCCACGACGTCGCAAGAATCAGATGCACGCGCGCGGTCCTTTGTTCCCGGCGCTGGGAACGAGGTCGACGCCACCGGGATTCCAAGGATGACAGCGAGCAAAACGAGCCAGGGCAAGCCATCCACCCCGCAGGATACCGTGCTCGCCGATGGCCGCGAGCGCGTAATGCGAACAGGTCGGATAAAAACGACAGGCCGGCGGAAGCAGCGGCGAGAGCAGGAGCTGGTAGAGTCGGATCAGCGCGATCGCCAAGAGCCGCATGAACGTGGCTAAACGCGCTCTAGGGCCGAGATAACCTCAGCCCTCAGATCGCGTACCGGCGCCAGCGCGGCAACCGGACGCGCCACGACCAACAAACGCATCGCGCGATGATGCTCGAGCGCTTCGTGAACGATCGCCGCCAACCGGCGACGCAGCTTATTGCGGATCACGGCCTTTCCGATCGACTTGCTTACGGTGATGCCGACCAATGAAGAGATGTCGCTGGCGAACGGCTCACTGCGGTAAATGACGAGGCTCTTGGTAGTAACGCGGCGCCCTTGCCGACGCAAGCGAGCAAAGTCCGCTTGACGGTTCAGGCTTGCGAACCGGCGCATCAGACGGTAAGACGGTGACGCCCCTTTTTCCGACGACGGGCAAGGACCCTACGTCCATTCTTGGTTCGCATGCGTTCTAGGAAGCCGTGCACGCGTTTACGGCGGCGATTATGCGGCTGATACGTCCGCTTCATAACGTCCCTTCGGGAATCGAGTAATGCCCCACACCCTTGTGGCAGACAGCCCCTGATTATAGCCAGCGAGCCGGTCGGCGCGCAAGCGCCTTGCGGGGAGCCTCAGGCGATTCTGACGGCGGGGATGCATGTGGAGGCCGCCGTAACTTGCTGAAGCTTGAGCGTTTCGAGTATGCAGCCGCCCGGTCGCCGACGCGTCGTCGTGACGGGGCTCGGAGCGGTAACCCCGGTCGGCAACACCCGCGAAGAGTTTTGGAGGCGCCTGATTGCCGGCGAATCGGGCATTGCTCCGATTACGGCTTTTGACGCCCGCGATTTCGACACGCGCATCGCCGGCGAGGTCAAGGATTTCAATCCGGAGCAGCTGATCGGGCGAAAGGAAGCCCGGCGGATGGACCGGTTCACCCAGTTTGCCTTCGTCGCCGCACGCGAAGCGATTGCGGATGCCCGACTTCCCGACGACGCCGAGTTCAAGCAGCGCGTCGGCGGCGTCGTCGGCACCGGCATCGGTGGGATCATCACCTTTTGGCTGAACTCCGACAAGGCCAACGAGAACGGAAGCTGGGCGAAGGTCACGCCGTTCTTCATACCGATGCTGATGGCCAACGCGGCGCCGGCGCATATTTCGATGGCGTTCGGCTACCAAGGGCCGTTCTTTGCGGCAGCGAGCGCGTGCGCGAGCGCAAACGATGCGATCTGCACTGCATTCAACGCAATCGCGTACGGCGATGCAATCGCGATGATCGCGGGTGGAAGTGAGGCCACGGTTTCGCCTCTGGCGATCGGCGGGTTCTGTTCGATGCGCGCAATGTCGACTCGCAATGACGATCCGGCGCGCGCGAGCCGTCCGTTCGATCGCGAACGCGACGGGTTCGTCCTCGGCGAAGGCGCCGGTATCCTGGTACTCGAGGAGTACGAGCACGCTCGGTCGCGGGGCGCGTCAATCTACTGCGAGCTGCTCGGCTACGGACAATCCTCCGATGCGTACGATATCGTCGCACCGGATCCGGCCGGCAATGGGGTACGCTTGGCCTTCGCGCGCGCCTTTGCCAGCGCGGCCATCGAGCCGAACGATGTAGATTACATCAACGCGCATGGAACTTCGACGCCGGTGGGAGACCCGGCAGAATCGAAGGCGATCGAACGGACATTTGGCGAGCACGCCTACAAAATCGGAGTCAGTTCGACCAAGTCGATGCACGGCCACGCGCTCGGTGCAGCGGGCGGGATCGAAGGCGTCGCTACCGCGCTCGCCGTTGCCCGCGACACGATGCCGCCGACGACGAACTACGAGTTTCCCGACCCCGAATGCACCCTTGACTACGTTCCGAACGTCGCACGTCGCGCGCCGGTACGAACCGCACTCTCCAATTCGTTTGGCTTCGGCGGTCACAACAGCGTCATCGTCTTCGGCAAAGTGCGGGCCTAGGAGGAGATGAGCGAGGAGAACTACCGCCGGCGCCTGCGCGCCGTGCTTCGCCTTGCGGGAGTCCGCAGAGCGGAAGACTCGAGCGGGTTCGAGCAGGCCTTCGTGCATCAGAGCTACGCCAAGGAACGTGGTGGCGCCTCAAACGACCGGATGGAGTTTCTCGGTGATTCCGTGCTCGGTTGTATCGCCGCCGGCTGGCTCTTCGAACGCTTCGCCGAAGAGCCGGAAGGCTTGCTCACCCTGCGCAAGGCAGCGATCGTCAACGACGCGCAGCTTGCGCGCACGGCGCGACGTCTGCGCCTAGGAGCGTTGATACGACTGGGCGCGGGAATGGTGGGCGCCGGCGGCGCGGAGAACACGTCGGTCTTGGCCGATGCGTTCGAAGCGCTCGTCGGCGCGCTCTACGTTCGGTTCGGTCTTGAAAAGGCGCGAAAGTTCGTAATCGCTGCGCATATCGAGCAGCTCGATCATTCGTCGGATGCATTGCTCGATGCGAAGACGCGATTGCAGCACTACACGCAAGAGCATCTCGCCGCCACTCCCGTGTATCGTGAGACGAGCCGGGGCACCGCGCAACGTCCCGCCTTCAAATCGCGTGTGAGCGTGAATGGCAAAACCTTGGGTAAAGGCGAGGGCTCCTCAAAGAAAGCCGCGCAGCAGGCCGCCGCCGAGGCAGCCTTGCTCTCCATCGCGGGCAATAGCGCCGCGGCCGGCTCATGAAGCTCAAGCACATTCGATCCTTCGGCTTCAAGACGTTTGCCGAACCGACGACTTTGGAATTTGGCAACGGCGTCACCGCAATCGTCGGTCCGAACGGATCGGGGAAATCGAACTTAGTCGACGCGTTTCGCTGGGTCTTGGGGGAGACGTCGAGCAAGAGCCTGCGTGGCCGCGCGCTCGAGGACGTGATTTTTTCCGGGAACGAGATGCGTAAGCCGCTCGGCCTGGCCGAGGTTTCCATTCTCTTCGACAACGCCGATCGGAAGTTACCGATCGACTTCGCCGAGGTCGAGGTAACGCGCCGTGCCTATCGCGTCGGCGAAAGCGAATACTTCATCAACAGCGCGCAAGTACGGTTGCGAGACATCGTGGATCTGTTGATGGGCACCGGTCTTGGGCCGGGCTCGTACGCGATCGTCTCGCAAGGCCAGATCGACGCCATTCTTACGAGCAAACCCGTCGAACGTCGCACGCTCTTTGAGGAGACCGCCGGCATCGGCAAATTTCTTTCGCGCAAGCACGAATCGATGCGCCGTCTGGAACGGACCGAGCAAAACGCAATTCGCATCAGCGACCTGATTGCCGAACTCGAGCGGCGCGTCCCCGAGCTGGAGACGCAGATGCGGCGAGCGCGTCGGTATCGCCGGGTCAGTACGCGCGTACGCGACTTGGAGATTTTCGCGTACTTGCGGGCCAGCGCGACCCGGCGAGCCGAGTGCGCGACGCTGCGCGAGGAAATCGGGAAAAACGAGGAGCAGCGAGGCGCGGCTGCCTCGAAAGCCGCTTCGCTCGGCGGCGAAGTGACGCAATTGCGTACGCAGCTCTATCGTTGCGAGCTGCAGCTCGAGGAGCTGCGCTCCCAAGCGCAGAGTAAGCGCAGCGATCTCGCTGGACTCGAGGCGCAGTACGCTGCCGCGCTGGCGCGGAGGGAGGCGCTCGAGCGACAATCGACGCAAACGTCACAGGACGTGCAACGCGTCACCCAAGAGCGCGAATCTCTGGTTGCGGCAATCGCGGCGCGCGAAGAGCGAATCGAGCCGCTCGCGCACGAAATCGAAGCATCGCGCCAACGTGAACTGGCCGCCGCCGCATCACTCGCCCAGGCGCGCGCGAACCTCGACGCCATCTTCACTGCGCTGCGCGAGTTCGAGTCCGTCGCTGCGCAGCTTTTGGCGCGCAAAGCGGAACGGCGCGTACAGGCACAGAGTTTGCGCGCCGAGGCGGAGCGTCTGGAGACCGAAGAGCGAGCCGCCCGCGAGCGGGCGGAGCACATCGAGATCGCGGCTGGTGGTGCGTCGCACCGTCACGATGAGCGCCGGCGTCAACTCGAGGCGGGTGAGGAAGAGTTGCTCGATGCGCGCGGACGCGCCGAGGATGCGCACCGCGATGCGACGCTTGCGCAGCAGGAAGTAACGCGCGCGCTCGCCGCGCATCGCGACCAGTCGGTTGAAGTCAAGGCCGCCGAATCACGGCTTCACGTCATCGAGGAGCTTGAGAACTCGCTCGAAGGCCACGTCCCGGGTACTCGCGCGATCGTCGACGCGTGGCAGCGCGGCGAGCTTCGGGGCATCGAAGGCATCGTCTCCAATCTCATCACGACCGACGAACGGTACGCACGGGCAATGGACGTAGCGTTCGGAGTACGGCTCTCCAACGTCGTTACCACCACCTCGGAAGATTCCGAACGATGCGTCGAATTTCTCAACCGGAAGGAGGCTGGGCGCGCCACATTTTTGCCGCTCGATACGCTCGCGAACCGGGAAGGGCGTCGCCCGAGCGACCAACTCGCCGGGTTACCGGGTGTGCTGGGCTATGCGCACACGCTCGTGCGCACCGCACCGCGATTTGCGGGCATCGTCAACTTTCTCGTCGGAAACGTCCTTATCGTCACAACGCTCCAGGTCGGAATCGAACTGGTTCGGGGGCGAGGTCTGCGTGACACGATCGTGACGCTGGGCGGCGAGCAAATCACGGGCGGCGGCGCAATCACGGGTGGGCGGTTTGCGCGCGAGCGCTCGATCCTCTCACGGCGATTCCAGGCGGCGAGCCTGCGCGACGCGTTGGTCGGAATGCGAGCAAAACTCGAAGAAGCGGAGCGCGGTTTGCGTGCCGCGCATCTGCATGCCGACGCTGCGATCGGTAAGCGAGACGCTGCCCGGGAGCGCCAGAGTCGCATTGAATCGCAGCTGGTGGGGTTGCGGGCAGAACACAGCGCGCTGGGATCCGA
>DATDIA010000051.1:0-2485 GCA_036521295.1 Candidatus Cybelea sp.
GCGCGCCGGAGAAGCGGACGACGTTTTCCGTCTTACGGACAGCGACTTGCTCGGGCGGTTAACGCTGGAAGCGCTCGAAGCGAGCGAAGCAATAGTGACGCCGATCGCGACGAGCGGCACTGTCGACCAGGTGCTGATTGAATCGGTAAGCAGCGGTAGATCCTTTGTTAGTGACGACCTGGCCACGATGAGAGCGTTTGGCGAGCAAGCGGCCATGGCGCTCGAGCAGGCGCATCTGTTTGCGCAGCTTGGCGAACGAAACGATGAAATTGCTCGGCAGAAGAACGAATTGGCCGAACGCAGTGACGTAATTCGTGACATCGTTTACGCTCTCGCTCACGATCTGCGCACGCCGCTTGCGGCGGCGCAGGTCACGATGGGCCAAGCCCTCTCGGGCGCCTACGGTGAGCTTCCGGATCGCTATAACGGTATTCTGAAAACGGCGCTTGCGGCCAACGACGATCAGCGGCGTATCGTCGAGACTCTCTTGCTCGTAGCGCGATACGAGGCGGGCGAGGCGTCGACCGTGCGCGAGCGGGTGGACTGCGAGGAGCTCGCTGCTCGCATCGTCGCCGAGCTTCGCCCGGTTGCGGAGGTGAAAGGCGTCGAGCTTCGCGCCGATTTTACCGCGGATAGGCTGCCGGTCGTGGGCGAGCCGCACGAGATTCGACGCGCGATCGCCAATCTGGTGGCCAATGCAATCGACGCTACGCCGCAGGGTGGTCGCGTGACGGTGCACGGCAATTTCGCGGGGGAAACAATCGCTATTGCCGTGGAAGACGATGGCTACGGCGTGCCCGAGCAGCGCCGCGACGGGCTTTTCCAACGGTTCGGAGGCGGTTATCCCGGCTCAGGCACGGGCCTTGGTTTGTATATCGTACGCCGGATCGCAGAAAACCATCGTGGAACGGTCGCCTATGCGCCGCGAGAGCCCCGCGGAAGCACGTTTACGCTAACCTTCCCGCGTGCGCAGGAGTAAGATGGAACCCAACGCCCGTATCCGCGTCGTTATCGTTGAGGATCACGCTCTGACGCGCGCTGGATTGCGCACGGCGCTCGAGGCTTCGTTTAACGTCGTGGCTGAGGCGGCCGACGGTCTGACCGGCTGGGAAGCGATTCTTCGCGAGCGCCCCGACGTGGCAGTCATCGATATCGGGATCCCGGCAATCGACGGCGTCACGTTGACCAAGCGCGTACGCGCCGAGCTCGCGCCGACACGCGTCGTCATCGTTACGATGATCGATCTAGAAGAAGAAGTGCTCGCGGCGTTAGCCGCAGGTGCCGATGCCTACTGCTTGAAAAGCTCTGACACAGAGCGAATCGTCGATGCCGTTCGTATCGCGAGCGAAGGAGGTGCCTACTTCGATCCGCAGATCGCGCACGTAGTTTTGGCACGTTTCTCAACCGCTAGGCCGAGCGATCCGCATTTTTCGCCGCTGACCTTACGAGAAACCGAGATCCTGCGCTTGATTTCCGACGGGCGGGCGAACTCCGAGATCGCCGAAAGCCTGCACATTGGATTAGGCACGGTCAAGGGGCACATCCGCGACATTCTCGAGAAGCTATCGGCGGCAGATCGAACGCAAGCCGCGGTCGTGGCGCTGCGGAAGGGGTATATTTAGCTAGGCCCCAAGGACCGAGCGGATCCGTTCGGCCGCGCCGTCTTTGACGATCACGATCATCGCATCGCCGGCCTGCAGCGTCGTATCCCCGGTTGGAATCTCGAGATCGTGATTGGGACGGTCGACCGCAACGACGACCGAGTTGTGGGGAAAGTCGATCTCCGCAAGCCGTTTACCGTTCACCGGCGACCGTTCCGGGATTGCAACTTTCACGAGCTGCATGTCGCCCTTACCGAAGAGGTGCATCGTTTCGAGCATCGAGCGGTACTTCGAGGCGTTCACGTGCTCGTTAAGAACGTCGAGAATGAGCTCCGTCGATGAGATGACGATCACGGGATCTTCGGCGTCGAGTGAATTGAAGATCAGCTTGTTGGCAGGGTTGTTCACTCGCGCGATGCAGCGCGCTTTGGACTTGCGCTTCGCGAGAAGAACGACGACGAGATTATCTTCGTCGTCGCCCGTGTCTGCGACGACCACGTCGGCTCGGCTGACCCCCGCGGCTTCCAAAACGAGTGGGTCGCAGCCGTCGCCGACGACCGCTATTTGGCGATCGATCAGTCGCTCGAGCATCTTTGCCTTGCGGTCGTCTTTCTCGATGACGACGACTTCATGGCCCTGATTGAGCAGCGCGCGCGTCAAATAAGTGCCGACCTTGCCGCCGCCGACGATCAGAATGAACACGTTAAGCCGTCACCTTGGGGCGCGGAGTATCGGCGGGGAACCGCTGGGCGAAATCGCCGATCGCGTTCGGAGCGACCACGGCGCTCAGCTCGTCCCCTTCTTCCAACACCAAGTCGCTTGAGGCAACCATCACCTCGTGCGTGCCGCGCCGGACCGCGGCGATTAGGATCCGTCCCGGCTCC
>DATDIA010000052.1:0-10546 GCA_036521295.1 Candidatus Cybelea sp.
TTGGCTTCCGGGAGCGGGCGATGAGTATACGATTCATTTGCAGGAGCCCGGATTCGCACAGGGTTTTCGTGCAGTATGGGATGTCGGCGACTGGAATCGCGGAGGAATTGCGATTCCGAGCGGCGAGTCGGGCGAACCGGGATCCGAACATTACACCGATCTCACGCGGGAGTGGGTCGCCGGCAGGTTAGAGCCGCTGCCGTTTACTCGCGCCGCAATTCGGCAGAACGCATCGAGCGCGCTCGTACTCCGCCCGCTTTAGCAAACCAGCACGCCGCCTTGACGCTCGGTTGCAGCGCCGAGGAACCCGTTTGCGTGATCACCAACTCAACGTAGTATGTACGCGCCGCATACCCAACGTGACGTCGACGAAATGCTCCAAGCGATTGGGGTCGAGTCCCTCGACGAGCTTTTGCGCGTCCCCGAGGCGATCGCCCTCAAAGCGAAGATCGACGTCGTTCCGGCGCTGCCCGAATATTTGATTCAGCGCCGTTTCGACCAATTCGCAAAAGAGAATACCGGCATCGAATATCGCTCGTTTCTCGGCGCGGGCGCGTATCGCCATTACGTCCCACCGGCCATCGCGGCGCTGGCGATGCGCGGGGAGTTTCTGACGGCCTATACGCCGTATCAAGCCGAGGTTTCGCAGGGTTACCTTCAGGCGATTTACGAGTGGCAGACCTACGTATGTCTGCTCACCGGTATGGAGCTCGCCAACGCTTCGGTCTACGACGGCGCCACGGCGCTGGCCGAGGCGGCGATCATGGCGCTGGGCGCAACCGGGCGACGGAAGGTGCTCGTCTCGCGCGCAGTCCATCCCAACTATCGCGCCGTGCTGCGCACCTATTGCGATGGGCTCGACGTCGCGCTCGACGAGGTTCCCTTCACGGATGAAGGCACGACCGATTACGTAGCGCTCAATCGCGCGGTAGCGAGCAAAGAGTATGCTGCCATTGCGGTGCAATCGCCGAACTTTTTCGGTAACGTCGATACGCCGTCGCTCGAAGCTTGCGCCGAGCTCAAGGCCAGCGGCACGGTTCCAATTGCGGTCGTTGCGGAAGCGCTCTCGTTGGCAGCCCTTGCGCCTCCCGCATCGTGGGACGCGCAGATCGTCGCCGGCGAAGCACAGAGTTTCGGCGTCGCGGTTGCGTACGGCGGACCGTACGCCGGTTTCATTGCCTCGACGCAGGAACACATGCGGCGAATTCCGGGGCGTTTGGTTGGAAAAACCGTCGACAACGCAGGGCGCACTGCGTACGTCTTGACGCTTCAAGCCCGCGAACAGCACATTCGACGCGAACGCGCTACCTCCAATATCTGTACGAATCAGGCGCACTGCGCGCTAATCGCCACCATCTACCTCGCGCTCATGGGCAAGACGGGGCTGCGCGATGCTGCCGCGCTCAATCTGGCGCGCTCGCGCGAGCTTGCAAGCGCCGTAGCGAACGTCGATGGAGTTCGCCTAAAGCACGCCGCGCCGTTCTTCAACGAATTCGTGGCCGACGTCGGCCGGCCGGCCGGCGAGGTGTTGGCGTCTCTGCAGCAACGCAACATTCTGGGCGGCGTCGATCTCGGCAGATTCTATCCGGAACTGCGTTCCTGCATCCTGATGACCGCAACCGAGCTGACGACGACCGGCGACGTCAACGCTCTTGCTCGCGCACTCGAGGAGGCTTTGCGTGTCCCCGCAACCGTCTGACTACCCCAGCGACAAAGCCGCTGGGGACCCCGACAGTGTAACAGGCGTTCCGGTGCTTCGCACCTCCACGCCCCCCAGCGGCAAAGCTGAAGGCGTTCCACTGATCTTCGAGCTGGGTCAACCCGGGCGCGCGAACCGCTATCTCGAGGAAGGCAAGCCGCTTGAAACATTTCTGCCGAAAACGCTGGTGCGCGATGACCTGCCGCTGCCCGACAACAGCGAGCTCGACGTGATTCGCCACTACACGCGGCTTTCACAACGAACGTTCGGCATCGATCTAGGGTTCTATCCGCTCGGTTCGTGTACGATGAAGTACAATCCGCGGGTCAACGATGCGCTCGCGGCGCGGCGCGAGTTTGCCGAACTCCATCCATACACGCCCGACGAGCTGGCCCAAGGTGCGCTGCGTGTGATGTACGAGCTCGAACGATCGCTGAGCTCGCTTTTTGGTATGGCGGAATTTTCGCTCAACCCTTCGGCCGGTGCGCACGCCGAGCTTGGGGCGCTTCTGATCGCAAAGAAGTATTTCAAGGAGCGGGGCGAGAGAGGGCGTGACAAAGTGATCGTGCCGGATACCGCGCACGGCACGAATCCGGCATCGGCTGCGATGTGCGGTTTTACCGTGATCTCACTGCCGAGCAACGAACGCGGCCGCGTGAACATCGCGGAGATTCGCAAGGTGCTCGGCGCGGATACCGCAGTCTGCATGATGACCAATCCGAACACGCTCGGACTTTTTGAAGAGCAAATCGCCGAGATTGCGGCAGCCGTGCACGACGCCGGCGGACTTATGTACTACGATGGCGCCAATGCCAACGCCATCATGGGCTACGCGCGTCCCGGCGATATGGGCTTCGATTTGATGCATCTCAACACGCACAAGACGTTCACGATTCCGCACGGCGGCGGCGGCGCGGGACATGGACCGCTTGGCGTGGCTGCGCACCTCGTCGCGTATCTGCCGACGCCCGTCGTCGTACGCGAAGGTGCCGCCTTCAATCTCGACTTCGATCGTCCGAAGTCGATCGGCCCCATGCGTTCCTTCTGGTCGAACTTTGCGCACGCGGTGCGAGCGCTGGCATACCTTTACGCCAACGGCGAAGAAGGGTTGAAGCGCGTTTCTCAGCTTGCCGTTCTCAACGCTAACTATCTGCGCGTAAAAGTAGCCGAGTTTCTCGAAACGCCGTATCCGGAGAATTGCCGCCATGAGTTCGTTGCGTCGGCGCAACGGCTTAAGAAAGAACACGGCGTTCGCGCTCTGGATCTGGCAAAGGCGCTGCTCGACTACGGATACATGGCGCCGACGATCTATTTTCCGTTGCTTGTGCCGGAGTGCTTGATGATCGAGCCGACCGAGACCGAATCGAAAGAAACTCTCGACGGCTTCGTTGAAGTGCTGCGAGAAATCGTCCGCAGCGCGCAAGATAATCCGCAGGCACTCTTTGAGGCCCCGGTTACGACGCCCGTCGGGCGTGTCGACGAGACCCGTGCGGCTCGCCAACCCGACCTCCGCTGGAGAGCATAACCGAGGAGGAGCGAAACTCGTAGGCAAGAAGATGACCAAAGTGATTAACTTAAGTCATCTTTTTAAGCGAGGTGCTAGTGTTTCGTCGTCTCATAGAAGACCTCCGTGCTCGTAGCCCCTTGGAGAGGGACAGTTCCGAGATCGGCGCCCTCCTGGCTGCCTGCCGGGACGACTGGCCGTCTGTTCAGCCGCTCCCTTCGCGTCCCGGCGCATATACGCGAACCTGCGTCTATCGCGACGCTCGGTTCGAGGTTCTCTTGCTCAACTGGGCGCCGGGCGCCGCCTCGGCCATCCACGACCACGGCGATCAGCATTGCTGGATGCTCGTTCTCGATGGACAGCTCGAGGTCGAAGATTACGTTCGGCTAGATCCGGGCGACGTTCCGGGATACGCGCACGTCGAGCGACGAGGCTCGCGAACGCTCGATGCGGGCGGGATGGATCTTCGGTCCGGCCGCTTTGACCTGCATCGCGTTAGCGCAACGAATTGGTGGCCTGCCGTGTCACTTCACGTTTACTGCGGGCCGATGCGCAAGTTCCTGATCTATGACGAGTATGCGCGACGCTGCGAAATCGCTCTGGGAACCTACGACAAGATCCTTTCGGTGAACTCTGAACCGGCTTTGCGATGATCGAGCTCGACGTCGCAATAGTCGGCGGAGGCTTCAGCGGCTGCGCGGTTGCAGCGAACTTGGCGCGGCTCGCGGCGCCGGACTTTTCGCTGGGGCTTTTCGAGCCGGACGAGCTTGGTCGGGGTGCCGCATACGGCACTCGCCATCGCGAGCACCTGCTCAATACGCGCGCGCATCTCATGAGCCTCTACTCCGACGATCCCTATCACTTCGTTCGTTGGCTGGGCTCACGCGGCGGTCCAATGGATTTTGTCTCGCGCCGGCTTTACGGCCAGTATATCGGTGAAAACGCACGACACGCTTTTGAGCGTCCCCGGTTCGCGCGCGTCCGCGATCGCGTTGCCGCGTTGCAGCACCGCGATCCAAACGGTTTCGTCATCGAAACTTGTTCCGGCTCTCGCTTCGGCGCCAGAGCCGTCGTATTAGCAACCGGCAATCCGCTGCCGAACGAAGAGTTTCTTCCACCCGAGATACGCCACCATCCAGGCTACGTCGCAGACCCCTGGCGCTTCGACTATCGCATCGTTGGCGGTGAGGTGTTGGTGATTGGTTCTGGTCTTACGGCCCTCGACGTACTGGTAGCGCTCAAGGAGTGCGGTCACCGCGGCGCGGTTCACGTTCTCTCCCGACGTGGCCGCCTTCCGGAAGTGCATGCCAACGTAGCGCCGTACGACCTCATCCCGGTGCTTGACACCCAAAGCGCCCGCGCCCTTTTGCGCAGTTTTCGTCGTCGCGTTTACGACGCGGCACAGCGCGGATTCGACTGGCGCGCGGTGGTCGACGTGCTTCGTCCCGAGGGCGAAGCGATATGGAGACGTCTTCCGCAAGCCGAGCAAGGCCGTTTCGAGCGCCACCTGCGCGCGCATTGGGACCGTCATCGCCACCGCGCGCCGCAGCAAGTCGAAGCGGTTCGCCAAGCGTATCGGCACTCGGGCCGACTCTACAGCTATGCCGGAAGGCTGTTGCGCATGGAGCACGGCAAGGCAACGATCGCGCTGAGCGGTGCGCAAACCGTAGAACTACGCCCCGACTGGATCGTGAACTCCTCGGGTGTGGGTCGCGTCTCGGCCATGAGAAGAGATCCCTTGCTCGCCGCGATGCTTGCCCAAGGCTACCTTTCGCCCGAGGCTACGGGTCTGGGTCTTCGCGCAACCTGGGATCTCGTCGCAGTCGACGCGGCGGGAAATCCGGTTTCCGGATTGTGGATCGTGGGGCCGCCGGTACGCGGGTCGCGCTTCGAAGCCACGGCAGTTCCCGAGCTGCGTGGCATGGCCGAGCTCGTAGCGTCTCAGATTTGCGAGCAGTACACCTCGCGGAGCGAGCCCGCCCTAGCGTACAAAACGCGTTTCCAGGACGCGCAGTGGAAACGGCCGCAGACGGAATCTTGCATTCCATTTACCGTGGGCGGTTACTAGGGCGTAAAGCAGGCAAGCTAGCGAAAAAAGGCGACCGTTCATGCAACCCTTCTTGGGCCCGAACGCTATAATGTAGGTAATCGGGGGGCTCCAAAATAGCCCCCTTCCCTGTCCAACGCGGAGCGTCATGCGTATCAAGTACGAGGTGTCGGCGGGCGGTCTGCTCGTGCGCCGCCGCGACTCGGCCTACGAGGCCGTTCTCATCGGGCGCGGCGCTCCGCCGCGCGTTTGGACGCTGCCCAAAGGGCATGTCGAAGTCCGCGAATCTACCGAACAAGCCGCGCTGCGCGAAGTACGGGAAGAGACGGGTTGCTGGGGTGAGATCGTCACCCGGCTCAGCGAGATCGCGTATTGGTTTTACGTTGGGAAAGCGAAGCACCGCAAGTCCGTTACGTTTTTTCTCATGCGGTATCTTTCCGGAGATCCGGCAAGCCACGATCACGAAGTCGACGACGCGGCCTGGTTCGATTTAACGCTGGCGCGTAAGACGCTCAAATACGTTAACGAAAAACGACTCGTCGATCTGGCGCTCGAATTTATTGGGGCGCATGCCGACGCGTTCGGCGAACCAGAAGTCGTTGCTCGGATTGCCGAGCCCATATCGTCCTGACCGCTTTCCACGTACGCCTCGATGCCTTCGACGGGCCCCTCGATCTTTTGCTCGGCCTGATCAAAGATCGACAGCTCGATATAGCAACGGTTCCTCTCGCAAGCGTCGCGGAGCAGTATCTGGAATACGTTCGTGCCTTGCAGGCGCGCGACGTCGAGATCGCGGCGGAGTACCTTCTCATCGCAGCGACGCTCCTCTTTTTAAAGTCGAGGGCGCTCTTGCCGCCCATTCCACAGGAGCTCGTCGACGAGGAAAGCGAGACCCCGGAGGCGATCGAGGAGCGGCTGCGCCGCCGTTTGATCGCGTATTCGAAGTATCGCGAATTGGGCGAAGAGCTGCGCGACCACCAGATGGAAGCGAGCTCGTTCTTCTATCGGGAACCGGGCGATCCAGCGGGCGAGATCGTTCAACGGTACGATATCGATCCCGAAAAGCTCAAGCGCGCTTTCGTAACGATGCTTGCGCAAGTGCATCCAGAAAAACGTTCCATCGCGCGCGAGCGGGTCTCGCTGCTGGCGTCGATGGATTACATCATGCGCCGGATCAAAGAGCGGGGTGAGGCCCTTTTTTCCGAACTCTGCACCGAGCTCGGCATGACGCGCGAGATCATCATCATTACGTTTCTGGCGATCTTAGAGCTCATTCGTCGCCACCGGCTCTCCTTCGAACAGCCCGAGCCGTTCGACGACATTCGCCTCTTCCCACCGAAAGCCGCATGAGCACGCGAACCGAGGAGATCTCCGCTGCCGACGAGGCGGCCGCACTAGAGGAAGCAATTCCCCGGCTGCAGCGCCCGGTCGAAGCGTTGCTCTTTGTCGCAAGCGAGGCTCTCTCGATCCACCAGCTCGCTAAGCTGCTTCGCGCCCAAGAGCGTGAGATTGCGGCGGTACTGCAGCAGATCGAAGCCGAGTACGCCGACCGCGGCATCGTCTTGCGCGAAGTAGCCGGTGGTTACCGCTTCGCCACGTCGCCACTCGCGCGCGACGTCGTCGAGGCATATTTGTTGCCGCCGAAGACGACGCTTTCGACGCCGGCGCTAGAAGCGCTCGCCATCGTCGCTCACTTGCAACCCGTCACCCGCGGCGAGATCGAGGCGATTCGCGGCGTTAACTCCGATAGCGTCGTGAGCACGCTGCTCGATCGGGGGCTCATCGCTGAGGCAGGACGAAAAGACGTCGTTGGGCGTCCGATGCAGTATAAGACGACGACATCGTTTTTGGAGTCGTTCGGCCTGCGCTCGCTCGACGATCTCCCGGAGCTCGAGCTCGAGCCGGGCCAACCGCTGGAGTTCGATTTGGGAAGCGCGGAGGTTTCGTAAGGCGGAGGTTTCGTAGGATGCGAATAGGGCTGCACGTGCACGTCGCGGGCGGCTATGTTAAGGCGGTGGAGCATGCGAAGAATGCCGGGTGCGCCGCCCTCCAAGTATTTTCGACCAATCCGCGCAGCTATCGCACGAGCGCCATCGACGGTGCGGCACTCGATGCTTTTGCACGTCTTCGCCGAGAGGCCGGGCTCGATCCATGCGCGATCCATACCGCGTATCTCATCAACCTTGCGAGCGCCGATCCGAAGATCGCCGAAGGTTCCCTCAGGCTGCTGCAAAACGATCTGGCCGTTGCCGCGCGCGGAGGGATGCGCTTCGTCAACACTCATCTCGGTTCGTACGGCACGCGCGAGCGATCCCAAGCGTTTAGCGCGGTTTGCCGCGCGCTCGAAACCGCGCTCGCGGGCATCGCCCCGGGTGTCTTCTTAGTGCTCGAAAACTCGGCGGGAGCCGGTAATCTTGCCGGAGGCACGCTTGAAGAGCTGGGCGCATTCGCTCGGAGCCTTGCCCACCCGCAGCTAGGAATCTGCCTCGATACCGCCCACGCGTGGGCTTCGGGCTATGCAATCGATTCCAAAGAAGGCGTCGATCACTTCGTGGAAGCGGCGCAACGGGAGATCGGCCTCGAACGCATCTTGATGTTTCACCTCAATGACACGCAAGTGGAGCTCGGCGGGAGCCGGGATCGCCACTGGCATATCGGCGAAGGCCGGATCGGCTTCGAAGGTTTTCGGGCCCTCCTCGCTCATCCGGAGTTGCGGGAGAAGACGGCCATTCTCGAAACGCCAGGCAGCGACGCCGACGACCTGCGAAACATGCAGACCATCCTGGCCATTGCGCGAGGAGCGCGTCAGGCGCTAGGAGACGCGCAGGTGCGGCAGGCGGAAGTTCGACTCGAGAAAGAGCGCTGAATCGGCCCGGTTAATTCTTAGCTTCAGATCGACGTCGGTGATGTCGGAAACGAGCGGTGCGGTGCGGACTGGGTCGCGGAACATTTGAAACCTCTTGACGGATGTGGTAACCTTCAATCATTATATAGTGGTGACAGTAACTTGTCAACAGCATTTGCCGGTGATAAAACCGGTGATTCGGCGGGCTCGGTGAGCCCCGTCTCCGACGCGGCCCCCGGTGAACTTGAGGTAGTCCGCCGCTTCGAAAATACGGTCGAACTGCCCGACGGCCCCGACCAGCTCGATTCAGTGGAGCGGGCCGCAAACTGGTGCCTAAGCCACGGGTTGCCGCCGCCGGTGGACCGAGCGCACCTCGAACTCCTGCGCGCCTTCCGCAACGCACTGCGAGACCTGCTCTTTGCCAACAACGGCGAAGGCGACAGCCCTTCCGCGTGGGAAGCTCTGAGTCCATTCCTGGCTCGGGCCCGTCTTGGCCTGAGCATCGACCCCGACCGCGGCCTCGAGCTTCGGCCCGTGAGCCACGAAGCGGAAGGTCCGATCGCATCGCTGCTCGCGACCGTCTACGAATCGCTTCTCAAAGGAACGTGGTCGCGTCTGCGCGCGTGCCGCAAGAGTACGTGCCGCTTTGCGTACTACGATCACACCAAGAATGCCTCACGCGCTTGGTGCAGCATGGCGACGTGCGGCAATCAAGCCAAAGCGCAACGCCGCCGCCAGCGTGAACGACGCTCATTCTGAATCTTTGGGCCGATGACTCCGACGAAGCACACCTTCGTCGCGCACTTCGACGTCGATGCGTTCTACGCCAGCGTCGCGGTCCGTGACGATCCGCATCTCCGCGGCAAGCCCGTTGCGATCGCCGGAAGGAGCCGGCGCGCGGTCGTGCTCACCGCCTCATATGAGGCTAGGCCGTACGGAGTGCGTTCCGCGATGCCGCTCTACAAGGCTCGCATAGCGTGCCCCGATCTGCTCGTCATCGCACCCGACATGCAGAAGTACAAAGCCGTTTCGCGCGAGATCTTCGGTATCTTGGGCAAGCGAGGTCAGCCGGTCGAAAGTCTCTCGCTCGACGAAGCCTTTGTTGCTCTCGGCGAGACGACGCTCGAAGAGGCGCGGGCGCTCGCCGCGACGCTACGGGGTGAAATCTTCGATACGACCGGCCTAACCGTGAGCGCCGGCGTCGCCACCGGAAAAATGATAGCAAAGATTGCTTCCGACACCTGTAAGCCCGACGGTTTGTTGGCGATCGCTCCCGGCGAAGAGGGCTCCTTCCTAGAGCCTTTGCCGGTGGCGCGTCTCTGGGGTGTAGGCCCGAAAATGCAGATGCGCTTGAGCATCTTCGGCATCACGACGGTCGGTGAGCTTGCGGCTCTCGACGAAGGGCGGCTGCGCGAGCTATTCGGGTCGTGGTGGCGGGAGGTGAGCGATCTGGCGCGCGGCATCGATCGCCGTCCGGTCGAGACCGCACGCGAGACGAAGTCGATCTCTACCGAAGAAACGTTCGAATACGACGTGTCCGACGAAAGCCGTCTGATCGACGTGTTACGCGCACAGGCGCGCGAGCTGGCCGAAACGCTCGAGCGCGAGCGCACCGTTGCGCAAACGGTGGGCGTTAAGATAAAGCGATCGGATTTCACGGTTCTGGGTCGCCAGACGCATCTCGCTGAACCCACGCGGGATGGCCGTCGAATCTTTCGCGCCGCAGTACATTGCCTGCGTCGCGCCGCCTTGGAAGGCGCACCGGTGCGTTTGCTCGGAACCCGCGTCGCCTCGCTTATCGAAGGCGACTCGCTGCAGACGAGCTTATTTAACTGAAGCGACGCGCCTTTGTACCGGTCGAAGGTGCCGTCCCGCTACTCTTGCGAACCGCGTTTGTTGACCGTCGCGTACGCGATGCTTTTTGCCTGCGCTTTGGACTTTCCCCGAGCCTCTTCCGATTCCATGATGTGCTCGGCCTGGCGCTTTTCCTTGGCGGTATATCGATGCTTTTCGGGATTTTGCTTGTTGACGGTAGCGTACCCGATGGCCTCGGCCTCGCGTGGCAAAACGCCGCGCGCCTCTTCACTCTCTTTCACGTGCTCGACTTGCCGGTGTTCTTTTTGGGAGTACCGATGGTGTTTTGGCATGCCAACATCGTTCCCGAAATATTCAAATATGATCGGTCGACCAGCAGAAATCTCCCGAAGAGCCGTTAGAGATCGCGCTAATGAGAGGCTCGGCCTCGGGACGCAGCGCGGTCATCATAAAAATCGCCCGGCTGCGCTTGCGAACTGCGAGCCCGGGCAGCAGATATCGCGCGCCGTTGGGAGGTAGCCAACCGCCAATGCGCCGTAGATCGCCGGCCGCGGCCCGAAGGAGTGCGGGAATCCTCGCAGCCGCGGCATCATCGGCAAAAGCGAACTCTTCGAGAACGTAGAGGTCGCGCCGTGG
>DATDIA010000053.1:0-11812 GCA_036521295.1 Candidatus Cybelea sp.
AAAGCGCACCCACGGACTCTCCCCAAGCACGCCCCACTCGCGCTGTATCTTGCCATCAAAGGTAGTCTCTACGACCATGTCGAGCCCGGTGCTCGTCACGATCAAGTTTCCGTCTTTGCTCGGGCGCACGTGGTGAACGTCGTTGAAGCATGGCAAAGAGACATGCTCGAGCAACGCCAACTGGGGTATCTGGTAGACGAGCGCCTCAGTTCGGGTACAGGTATAGAGCCGGTCGCCCTGTACGACGCCGCCCTCAAAGGTGATTGAAGAATCTTTGAGACACGCGTCTGGGGGCGTAATATACTCGACGCATCGCTCGACCGAGCCGCGCTCGAGGTCGACGCGCAAAATAACGCCCCTTTGAAACGTCGCCCACTCCTCGCGCGCTTTCAAACCCATCGGCCGGTGCTGGCCGCCGGTGATATATAAAGACGTCAGCGACGTGCTCTTAGGACGCCCGGGTAAGCCCGCCTCCTTAAAAATTTGGGAACCTCCTGGAAATGCTTCTGCAGTGAGTCGCTTACGACGTCCCACGCTGATCGCCGCACTTGTTCAATTCGAGGACATGCCTTTCCGCCTTCGCAGTGTAACAAAACCGCGTAACCATCCTACGCCGAAGGCCAGGTGCATCGTCGCAATGGCGATCGGTTCCAAGAACGCGAGGGCAATCCGTCTGGATCGACGCATGCCGTCGACGAAGCCGATGCCCAAGAAGCAGAGGTAGAGCAGCGGCACAATTGCTGCCAAGATTTCACGCCCCATGAGGAGCAGAACCGCTGAGCTCGCTAATCCCAACACCAGTACCGGCGGCGCGTAGACGCGCCACGGTACGGAGCCCGGATGCTGAACTTCAGTCCAGCGCCTATAAAGCCCGTAACGCACGTACTGCCTTGCGAGACCGATGAGCGACGGACGCACCCAGTACGTCACCTCGATTTTCGGAGAAAGATATACTTTATAACCGGCGGAACGAAGCCGGTAGTTAAACTCACAATCCTCATTAACGAGATTGGTCTCGTTATAAAGACCGACTTCATCAAAAAGGCTGCGGTCCATGAAGGTGCCCATTACTGAATCGCACCATTGCTCTTCTTTCGCGTGACGATACTTCGAGTCGCCCACGCCCAGCGGCGACGACATCGCGAGCGCGATCGCCTCCCCAACGAGTCCCTCGCCGCGGTGACGAATGACTCCGCCCACATTCGCGGCGCCCGTGCGCTCTCGGACATCCTGACACGCTGCCAGGTAGGTTTGCGAAAATCTGGCGTGCGCGTGCACGATGCAGACGATCGACCCGCGCGCCGCCCTTATCGCTAGGTTATATCCGAATACTTGGTGTCGCTTGGGGTTGTCGATGAGGCGAACGTTTCCGCGTGCCGAGTATCGTTCTACAATCTCTCGCGTTTTGTCGGTGCTGCCTCCATCGGCGACCAACACCTCTACGTCGGCATCGAGCCCTTCTTGGCCGAGCATATCCTCGATTACCGCGCCTATATGCGCTTCCTCGTTCAGCGTCGGCACGATAACGGAAATCAGCGGTCTCTGCTTAAGGGCAGGGATCGCAGCCACCGGGCTACTCATTTGTGGTGCGTTCGAGGCCGGCTACGTGATGGCCTTGAATCGTTTAAGGGCCGGCTCGCTCGTGGCCAGGGCGACGGCGAGAGCGACTACCAGTGTTGAAACAAGACTTCGACAGCGGTCTTAAACGTGATGAAGATATCTAAGAGCAACGAGTAGTTCTCGATATAGAATAGGTCAAGATCCAAACGTTCGCCGATCTGATCCATCCCGGGACTGCGCCGCATGTGGACGTGTGCCCAACCCGTCACGCCGGGCCGAACCAGGTGACGCTCGTCATATCGCGCGTACTCTGCTCGGAAGCGCTCCACGAACGTCGGCCGCTCGGGGCGCGGCCCGACAATCGACATATTACCAAGCAGGACGTTGATGAACTGAGGAAGCTCGTCGATGCTCGTCTTGCGGATGAATTTTCCAACTTTAGTCACGCGGCTGTCGTTAGCTGGGTCACCTACCGCCCATACCGGACCGCATTGCGCTTCGGCGTCTCGCGCCATCGAGCGTAGCTTGAAAATCTCGAACGGTTTCCCATCGCGTCCTATTCTCGTTTGCCGGAATATGACGGGACGCCCCGACTCTATAAGGATCGCTATCATCGCGATCAGCATAACTGGCCACGTCAGCAGAACCCCGATCGAGCCGACCGTCAGGTCGAAAACGCGCTTCAAGAAGACGTTAACCGGCGAGCAGGCTGCCACGCGGCCTGCGAGCAGAATGGGCTGCCGTTGCGTAGCTAGGAAGTTTAGGCGATAGGCCTGCAGCGAGAGTCCCGGCGGTGCGAATCCTATCGTGATGCGATCGCGAGCCGCGCGCTCAACCATGAGGGCGGTGCGAACAGTCGGCATCCCGGAAAAAATGATCTCGTCGCAGCCCTCTTCTCGCAAGCGGTCGTACCAAGACAGACTCGAGCCGTTCAGGACGTCTGCTATGGCCTGCTCGGTTCCCTCAACGGGAATCAACGTGAGAACGCTTGACCCATCTCCCATAGCGTTGGCTATTGGAAGGAGCTCGGAAGAGCTTGCGACGAGCGCAATTCGGCGTTTACGGCGACCCGCATGGATCCTGAAGCGGTGATGGACGATGGACCGGCTCATGCCCACGAGTAGGACCGATAGTCCGAAGGAGCCCATCAAAACCAACCGTGAGCTCGACAATGCCGGAACGATGCTGAAGATCAGCAAGCGCGGAACGACGCCGGCCGCCAGGCCGACGACGACGTAGTACCACTCGTCTCTCGAGTCCAGCGCGTAGGAAATCCGGTAGAGGCCGAGCGTCTTAAACGTCCATACGGAAGTGGCCGTCCACATCAACGCGGACTCCACAACCCTCGGATAGTCCAAAACGTGGTTCAGATATCCAGCGCCCATGACGGCCGTCCACGCAGCGACAGCCAACATCGCCAAGTCGCTCAGGAGGAGAAGGAAGGCTCTGTCGTTCTCAAATACGCGTATCGAGCGGCTCCGCGTGGAGGGCTCGGATGACCGATCTGCGACGAACGCACGTTCGGGAACCGTTTCCACGACACGATCCAAGGTCGTCACGCCTGGGCCGGGGAGGCGAGATCGCGCCTACGGCGCGACGGCGCATTCTTCCGTACGGGCATCGGAATACGGTCCGAGCTCATCGGACCGGGGCACCTGGTCGTGGTCAGAACCACCATTTTGCGGTCTACATCTCCCTTGTCGCGAAACCAAAGTCGCCGGCATGGAAACTATCCAACCTAGCAGCTCGCTTCGAACCCGCCTTTTACCGCTCCGTTAATGCGTTAACGATAATCAACGTAGCGTTACCGTACCCGAAGTGCAAAAGCTCGTCTGTACGGTTCCGTACAGATAGCCGTTATATTTCTGATATAGACTTAGGGCTTTATTAAAGGACGGTTATGAGGCACTGCGCCACGCAGCCTCGGGTCGAATCCCCGTGCATGAAACCGTCGCGCGGGGAGTCTCGCAAGTCACAGCCATGGGCCGGGGCTATGCGGTCGCTAGGCTGGCGCCGGCGACCCCGCGTCTACGTTGTTATACCAAACCTGTTGAAAGAACGTTTCGAACTCTTGTTTGGTCGCGGCGTAGCATTCGCAGGCGGCTCGTTCCAGAGCGGCTCGGTCCGTGATCGTCATCTGGCCGTGGCAATAGCGTATTACACCTGCCCGCTGTAGAGTTTGAGCCGCAACCGATACGCTCGCTCGTCGAACGCCGAGCATCGCTCCCAGGAACTCGTGTGTGAGCGAAAACGTTCGATCGTGCGCGGCGTCGTGAGCCATAAGAAGCCAACGACAGCAGCGTTCCTCCACGGAATGAAGGATGTTGCAGGCCGCGCTCTGCGCCAACTGGTTAAGGGCAACGCCGCCATAACCCCGCATGACCGCAAAGAGCTCGCGATCGCTCGCCAATTTCTTGCGGAGCGCCTCACGACGAATGCGCAGAACCTCACCCGGTATCAGGACGATCGATTCGAAGACCGCTCGATCGAGGTCAAAGATGGCGCCGAGAGGAGCGATCCCTTCCGGACCAGTGGCGCTGATTTCTACCGCTGCACCGTTCTGCATGGATTTCATCAGCGAAATCATGCCGGACTCAACGAAATAGAAATGCGAAATGGACTCACCGGTACGCCCCAGCACTTGGCCGGCCTTCGTATCGATACGCTCCATGCTCGACCAAAGGCCCCGGCGGCTTGATTCGGAAAGCGCGGCTATAATGCGATTGCTGGAGCTTGGGACGTGGCCACGAAGAGCATGCGCGGGCGGAGCGATCTTGCCTCGCTCGGTCATGGTGACCACCGCTCGATTACTCTCGGCGAACGCAATGCAGCCTTTCCTCGATCGCTCAAACCTCAAGATGTTGGATGGCAGCAGGGTCATGAGAGCAGGCGTCTCAATGCCACGGTATCACATCGTTGGTATCCCCGCTATCGCTTACCGAACACCGGCATAAAATTCGCAGCGTAATGTGGCGAGCCCCCGCACATTTATGCGGGGGCTCCCGTGGAACTTGCACCGCCAGGGACTCGAACCCCGAACCAAGTGATTAAGAGTCACCTGCTCTACCATTGAGCTAGCGGTGCCTAGCTATGCGCCCTCCGGGGATCGAACCCGGGACCAACGGATTAAAAGTCCGGTGCTCTACCGACTGAGCTAAAGGCGCTTATATCGACGCTTCCGCTTCTGAGTTGTACGCAGTGACGACACAACGTCCTCCGGCGTGCATGGGGTGACTGACGGGACTCGGACCCGCGACCTTCGGTTCCACAGACCGACGCTCTAACCAGCTGAGCTACAGTCACCACAAGAAAACAAATTTTACCATGCGCCCGGAGGGACTCGAACCCCCATCTTCGAGTTTAGAAGACTCGTGCCTTATCCCGTTAGACCACGGGCGCGCAAGTTTCTGGTCGGGGCGACAGGATTCGAACCTGCGATTCCTTCCGCTCCCAAAGCGGACGCTCTACCAAGCTGAGCTACGCCCCGATATTTCGCCACGTGCACTCGGCACTTGCGGCAATACGACATTACTTCCTTTCCGGCTCCGTGCCGTGCCCGCTCACGTGTTCCACGGTGTTGCACTCTATGCGAAAACGACTGCGGTTCTTGCTATAAGAGCAATAGGTGATAGCCGACGTACGTCGACAGATCGAGCATCAACGAATCGGCGGCGATTAAGTACGACTCCTGAATTCGCAGGCCGGCGCGTAATGACGCTCGAGCGATCCGGCGATTGGACCCCGGTACGAGCGTCGTGCACCACGACGCAGAATACGTTCGCTGGAGCGTCACGAGCGCGTAGGCAAGGATCTGCACGAGATAGGGTTCCGATGCGCACGCCAACGGCCCGATTCGGCCGTCGGGCCAGACGTACGCATAGCCGACGCACTCACCACTCAGAAAGAAGACTTGGCCCGAGCCGTTTTGAGCGAAGTACGCATGATCCGCCTGCCGGACGGTCCCGCGGGTTTGACGATCGAGCTCATTCAAGGCAAAAGCATGCGTCACCGGATCGATCGCGTCGACCGCAAACCGGTATTCGCCCGCCGCCATCTTTGCGAGCTCTTCTTCACGTGGAATGGCGCCGGCGAGGCGCACGAGGGAATCGCGCGTCGCCATGCCAAAGCGCAGCGCCAAGGCGAGGGATGCGGTATCGCGAGGATCGAGCGGCATCGTACGGGCAACCCCGTCAGCATCGCCCAAAGCCGCGCCCAACAGCCGCGCGCCGATCCCTTGATCGCGATACGACGGCTCCACGAAGAGGTCGCCGACGTAACGCTCTTCATCCGAATCGTGCGCCACCACAATGCCGATGATCTCGCCCTCGTCGCGAGCCACCCAAACCGTGCCGAGCTCTGAAAAGCGCAACGAAAGCCATAGGGCGGCTTCATCGACATTTCTTCGACGCTGAATCGTCGCAACGCCGTCGAGCAATCCCGAAGCGCCGACAATCTCAACCACGTTCGCGAAGCATTGCCAGCAGCGCGTCCGCCGCCTGGCGCCGATGGCTGACCGCGTTCTTCTCCCTCTCCGAAAGGGTTGCGAAACTTCGCCCCTGAGGCGTGTACAGAAAGAGCGGATCGTAACCGAAACCACTCGCCCCGCTCTCCGCTTCCAGAATGTAGCCGTCAACCTCGCCGCGCGCAATGATCGGCGAACCTTGAGACTCGATCAACGCCAACACGCAGACAAAGCGAGCCGTCCGCCTATAGGGCGGCACTCCGCGCAGCTCGGCAAGCAGCGCCGCGCGCCGCTCCGGCCACCCGATCTCGACTCCGCCGTAGCGCGCCGAGTGGATTCCCGGCCGGCCACCGAGAGCATCGATTTCAAGCCCACTGTCGTCGGCAAGGACGCTCGCGGCGACGTGACGCTCGCGCAGCGTTGCAACCAGCGCTTGCGCCTTGAGCATGGCGTTCCCGGCGTAGCTGGTCTCGTTTTCCAGGACTTCGATTGCAACCGGCTTTCGCGGTGTTACGATTTGCAAGGCAGATCGTGCGAAAAGCGCTTTGAGTTCCCGCAGCTTCCCCGAATTATGCGTGGCGACGTACGTTTTCACGAGCCGAGCCGTAAGACCGCCATAAAGGCCTCTTGCGGGAGCTCCACCTTACCGACGCGCTTCATGCGCTCTTTTCCAGCCTTCTGCTTTTCGAGCAGCTTACGCTTACGGGTGATGTCGCCTCCGTAGCATTTCGAGAGGACGTTCTTGCGCATCGCGCTCACCGTCTCGCGCGCGACGATCTTCCCGCCAATCGCGGCCTGAATCGGTACCTCGAACATTTGGCGCGGGATCAGTTCCTTTAGCTTCTCCGTCAGCGCGCGGCCGCGCCCAGCGGCTTTGTCGCGCGCCACAATAAAGGAGAGCGCGTCGACAACTTCGCCGTTGAGCATGATCTCCAGCTTGGCGAGGTCGCCTTCCCGGTAATCCGTTACCTCGTAATCGAGCGATGCATAACCTTTGGTCCGCGACTTCAGCGCGTCGAAGAAATCGACGATCACTTCGATCAAGGGCATCTGGTACGTCAAAATAACGCGGCCGTCGTGTAGATACTCCATGTTCGCGAGCTCCCCACGCCGACTCTGGGTGAGCTCCATGATCGCGCCGACATGCTCGGGCGGAGAAATAATCGTTGCTTTGACGTAGGGCTCTTCAATCGACCGGATGACGTTGGGCGCGGGAAGCTTGGAAGGATTGTCGATCGTCATGGTGGTTCCATCGGTGCGCACGACGCGGAAGACAACCGATGGCGAAGTTGCGATCAAATCGATACCGTAGTCGCGTTCCAGCCGTTCCTGGACGATCTCCATGTGCAACAAACCCAAGAAACCGCAGCGAAAGCCGAAGCCGAGCGCTACGGAGCTCTCCGGTTCGTAGACCAGCGCAGCGTCGTTAAGCTTCAGCTTCTCTAAAGCGTCGCGGAGGCCATCGTACTCGCCTTCGTTCGGGTAGAGTCCGCAGTAAACCATCGGCACTGCCTTGCGATAGCCGGGAAGCGCCACGTGTGCCGGATCGCTCGCCGACGTGATCGTATCGCCCACGTCGATCTCGCCGAGCGACTTGATGTTGGCGATGACATAGCCGACGTCGCCGATTCCGAGCGCCTCCGTCGCTCGCATCTGGGGCGCGAAGATGCCGACCTCGGTGCACTCGAAGACGCGCTCGTGTGCCATCGAAATAAAACGCGTTCCCGGCGAGAGCCTGCCGTCCACGATACGAACGTAGTTAACCACGCCGCGATAGGGGTCGAACTGCGCGTTGAAGACGAGCGCGCGGAGTCGATCGTGACGGCCTTTTGGAGGAGGGATGCGATCGACGATTGCTTCGACGATCTCCTCGATTCCAATGCCGTTCTTGGCGCTAGCCAAAATGCACTCGCTCTTCTCCATCACGAGCAGTTCCTCGACCTCGCCCATCACCCGTGCGGGGTCTGCCGCGGGCAGATCGATCTTGTTGATGACCGGAATGATCGTGAGCTCGTGCTCGAGCGCAAGATGATAATTCGCGAGCGTTTGAGCCTCGATTCCTTGCGCCGCATCGATAATCAGCACGGCACCTTCGCAGGCCGCCAGCGAGCGCGAGACCTCGTAGGAGAAATCGACGTGGCCCGGCGTGTCGATGAGGTTGAGCCGATACAGCTCTCCGTTCTTGGCACGGTACTCTAGCGTCACCGGATGCATGCGGATGGTGATGCCGCGTTCGCGCTCGAGCTCCATCGCGTCGAGCGCCTGAGCCTCCAGCTCGCGCGAATGGACCGTGCGGGTTATCTCCATCAACCGATCCGAAAGGGTCGTTTTGCCATGGTCGATGTGTGCGATGATGCAGAAGTTGCGAACGTTGCTCGCGACGTCGATGCGGTGGGGTCGCTCGGATTTTAGAGCCAATGAGTGCTAGTAACCGAAGACCGGGATGCAGCTGTTGAAGACGAGGTGCTCGAGGACCGGCCGAACGAGCAGCTGCAAAACGAGCAGAAGGACAAGGAAGGCGAGATCGAGACCGCCGAGCGGCGGGATGATGCGGCGCATCGGTATGAGCACCGGCTCGACGACCGATGCCAAATAATACACCCAACGCCCGCGGCGGAGATCCGGTACCCACGAGATAACCGCGTAGACGAGTAACAAGATCGTATACACGTTGACGACATAGAGCGGCACTTTGGCGACGTCGCAGAGCAGCGAATTCACAGCCGCGCCGTTCTACGATGCGGGCGCCCGCGCCCGCTCGATCGCTTCGAGTTCTTCTGCAGAAGCTTGTACCGTAGGCTTGAAGCCTGCGACCGGCTTGCCGAAGGTGCGCGTATCGCTGCGGGAATAGATGCTGTTGAGCACCACGCCGTCGCCATGTCGATTGAGCAAGGCGAGCGCGTAGGAAAGCCCCGCTCCGCTATCTGCAAATGCATCGTACCGAACGAAACCGGCCCGTGAGAGGTCGGTTGTAGCCAGCGCTTCGAGCTGCGCGATACGATCGTTCAATCCTTGAAGCGCCGTGCGAGCCGTCGCTTCGGCATCTTCGAGGGCGCCAAGCCGCCCCGCGGCGCTTCCGGCGTTCCCCGAAAGAAGGTTGTCGTGGAGCTCGAGCAGCCGACGTGTCCGCGTTATCGATGGGCGCACGATCGCGATGTGATAGACGAAGAGCGCCGCGAGCGCGCCAACGAATGCGCCTGCGGCAGCATAGAACGTTCCCAACTGCATCCTTTTAAGCTTCGCGAGCAGGCCACGACGAGAGCTAGGGGGCTCACGGCACCCGTAAGGGCCCGCTTACCGTTGCTACCTTCCGGTTCTGGCGGGGTTTGCGGGGTTACGCCGCGTGAGGCCTAGCTCCCATCATGGCCACGCCATGATACCATACGGCCATGCTCGGCATCGTGGCGACCTTGGGCATCGTCCTGGCGGCGACGACGCCCGCGATGCGCCTTCAAAGCAGCGACTTTCGGGCCGCCGGGGTTATTCCGGCCCCATCGATGGCGACCGATTGCGGGGGTCAAAACCGTTCGCCGGAACTCACATGGGCCGACGCGCCAAAGGGAACGGCGTCGTTCGCCTTGATCGTTCACGATCCCGACGCTCCGATTCCGGGCGGCTTCTTCCATTGGGTCGTCTACAATCTCCCTAAGACGGTCCATGGTCTCTCCGCCAACGCAAAGCTTGCTGCTGACCAGCTCGGCAAGACGTCGCGCGGCCAAGCGGGATACTACGGACCGTGCCCGCCACCGGGCTCGACGCACCACTACACGTTCACGCTGCTCGCCCTCGACTTGCCGCACATTTCGGCCCGCGCACCGATGACTGCCGACCAGCTCGACGCGGTTGTTAAGGGACACGTCATGGCAACCGCCGTTCTAAACGGCACGGCATCGCATCCTTAGGACCGCCTCGGCCGAACGTCGAAGCCGAAGCAGCGATGGATGAAGTCACGATCAAAGTGCGCGAAAGCGGTCCCTATCTCGTTCGGGGGAAGGTCACTCTTACCGATGCGGATGGCAACGTCTACACTGTCGAGGGGGAAAATGTGGCGCTCTGCCGTTGCGGAGGTTCGCAAACGAAGCCGTTCTGCGACGGGTCGCACCGCGGCAACGGTTTTGCTGCGGTCGAGCGTGCAGTTCTTGCCGAAAGCGAAAGCGCCTAATGCCGTCCTATATGCGCGCGGGCTCCGTCCCGCACAAGCGGCACATTCAGTTTCGGCGCCCCGACGGTGGGCTCTATGCCGAAGAGCTCTTGTCGACCAAAGGGTTCGAGAGCGTCTACTCACTCCTGTATCACCTGCGCCCGCCGACCGCAACGCTAGACGTTCGGCCGTGGCGGCGCGCTCCGGTTTGCTTCACGGCTAACGAACCACTGCGTAATCGGCATATGAAGACGGCATCGCTGCAGCTCGAGGGCACAGACCCGATCGAATCGCGGACGCCGGTGCTCGGTAACGACGACGTTGTCATCTCGGTCGCGGACGCGCGCCAACCGATGGAGTACTTTTATCGAAACACCGGGGGCGACGAATTGCTCTTCATCCACCACGGTGCGGGCGTTCTGGAAACGCAGTTCGGCGAGCTTGCCTACCGCGAGCACGATTATCTGCTCATTCCGACCGGAACCACATACCGGCTCGCTCCATCGTCTCCGACGCGAATTCTCGTCTATGAAACGACCGGCTCCGTAACAATCCCGCGCCGGTACCGAAACGAATTCGGCCAACTCGAGGAGCACGCTCCGTATTACGAGCGCGATTTTCGAGCACCGGTGCTCAAGTCACCCGTTGAGGCGCAGGGCGAGTACGAAGTGCGCGTCACCAACGGCGGCCGCAACGCAATCTACATCGTGCAAAATCACCCATGCGACGTGATTGGGTGGGACGGCTATTGCTATCCGTACGCCTTTAACCTCGACGAATTCGCGCCTATCACGGGCAAACTCCATCAGCCGCCGCCCGCCCACGCGACCTTCGAAGCGCCCGGAGCAGCGTTCTGCGCCTTCGTTCCACGCTTATTCGACTACCATCCGCTGGCAATACCCGTGCCCTACAATCATTCGAGCGTCGATTGCGACGAAGTGCTCTATTACGTAAGCGGAAACTTTATGAGCCGCCGCGGCGTCGAGGAGGGCTCGATCACGCTTCATGCCGCGGGCGCCCCGCACGGCCCGCAGCCCGGCGCCGTCGAGCAGAGCCTCGGAAAGACCTCAACCGACGAGATCGCCATAATGATCGACACGTTCAAGCCATTGCAGCTCGCGCAAGCGGGGATCGAGTGCGAAGACCCGGAGTATTTTCGCTCTTGGATCGAGGCACCGAGCAGCGTTTAGGCTTCCTTAGTGGCGGGTTCGATGCGGCCGCGGGCCGTGCCGAAGCCAATGCGGCGGGCGCCGGGCTTTTCGCACCAGCCGCGGAGCGTGATTTCATCGCCATCCTCGAGAAAAGCGCGCTGCTCACCGTCCGGAAGCGCGATTGGATGTTCGCCGTTCCACGCGAGCTCGATGAGACTTCCTTGCGTCCCCGGCGCCGAACCACTGATCGTGCCCGACGCGTAGAGGTCGCCCGGCCTCGTCACCGCGCCATTGACCGTCGCATGCGCCAACTGCTGCGCGACATTCCAGTACATGTGGCGAAAGGTCGTCTGCGAGATCGTCTTAGGCGCGATGGCGCGTTCGCGCATCAGTGCGGTTTGCAGATCGACGGCAAGCTCGATCTCATAAGCCCTCGCTTCACCGCCGCGTAAATAGCCTAAAGGTTGCGGCTCCTGAAGAGGTCCCTCGACGCGGAAT
>DATDIA010000054.1:0-9782 GCA_036521295.1 Candidatus Cybelea sp.
GCGGCAGGGTTTCCGCCCGCCCAACGCCTGGTCTACGTTGGAGTAATCGGACGCGATCGCCGGCGCGTCGCGGCGGCCGCTGCTCGATATGCAGACCAAGTACGGGATGCGGAGGGCGTGGAAGTGCTCGGACCGGCGCCGTACCCGATTGCTCGGCTTAACAACGAATGGCGATACCGGATAGCGCTACGCAGCCAGCGTCCCGCACAGCTGCGAGCAATTGTTCGCGAGCGAATACTGAAAGCGGCGCGTGCGGATCGAACCACTCGCGTGGCAATCAACGTCGACCCTTAAGGAAAGCCCTGATCAGAGTTTTCCCGCTATTTTTTGCGGGACGTGCGGCCTTTAGCGGGTTTCGCGGGCGTGGTTGCGGTGCGTCGGAGCGCTTTTGCAAGCCGCGCTTTCTTGCGTGCCGCTTTGTTCGGATGAATGATGCCCTTTGCCGCGGCCTTGTCGAAGGCGCTCTCGACCGGCGGCAAAGCGCCTGCATCGGCTGAGTCGGCGGCGCGTTTGTAGAGCGTCTTGAGTTGGCTCTTGACGCTTCTGTTGCGGGCGGAGCGCTTTTCAGATTGGAGCGCCCATTTTTCGGCGGCTTTGATGTTTGGCACGGCGTGTATCATAGCAGCACTGCTCGGCGAGTGTCTACCTCATAGGGCGCTAGGTTGGCTCCAGCAGCATCTTCCGGTAACTCGCGTAGCGGCTGGGCGCGATCAGCCCCTCCGAGACCTCCGCCTGCACGGCGCAATCCGGTTCATGTAGATGGGTGCAGTCGGTGAAGCGGCAGCGCGAGGCTGGGTCGCGCATTTCAGGAAAGGCCTCGCTCAACGACCGTGCGTCGATGGCGCCGAGGCCGAACTCATTAATGCCCGGACTATCGATGAGAAAGCCGCTCTCGGTTCGATAGAGGCGTCCCGCGCTGGTCGTCTGTTTTCCCATGCCGTACCGCGAAACGTCGCCAATGGGCGTATCGCCTCCGAGCGCGCGAAAAATCGTGCTCTTGCCGACGCCTGAATTACCGACGAGCAGGGCGCGCCGGCCGGCTATGAGTTCTCGCAGCGCATCGACATTATCACCCATTTTGGGATTGACGGCGACCGTGGGGTATTCCAAAGCCTCATACAGCGTCATCAAAGCTCGCCTCTGAACGCCGTCGGTGAGATCGGGTTTTGTAAAAACCACCGCCGCCGAGATCCCTTCGATCCCAGCGAAAGCGAGGAGTTGGTCGAGCGTAACCAAACGCGGCGCCGGATTTGCCAGAGCCGTTACCGTAACGAGCAGGTCGACGTTGGCGGCCATCGTTTTAGCGCGTCCACCGGCGCTTCGGCGCTCTAGTGTGAAACCGCGCGGCTCCATGCGTTCGACAACAGCGTGTCCGTCTTGGAGAATGCGCACGTCGACGATGTCGCCCGGGACGGGCATGAAGCGGTCTCCCGTCATACGCCGGAGCTGTGCGATTCGCAAACCGCTCTCCCCGTCAACCGAGATCCAGGCTGAGTTTTTTCCCGTTGAGACGACCAGTGCCCGATGAGGCTGCGTTACACGCAAGATTGCATGGTTGAGACGGCTAACGATGAAGCAAACGTGGCTTATCTCACTTTGAGCATCGAAGATGATCTCGACGGCGCGCGGCGCGCGGCGATCGACGACGCCGTGCTGAGGGAAGGCGGCAAAGCCGTCTGGCGCACGAGCGAAGCGGCTGCGTGTTCGTACGCGTTGGTCGAGCTGCCCGACGGGTACGACAGCGCCGCACTTCGGGCGCTCTCGGGGGCCACGGCGTACGATACGGTGGTCATTGCCTTGGCTGTTTTCCCTGCGGTTGCGCAAGCCATTCCGGCGTTGCTCGACGCGCTTGGCGGCCGTGGAAGGGCCGCCGGAGTCCTGAGATGTCGGGCCTGCACTGGGGGGGTGCTGGTCGAATGGGATCCCGACGTTACTGATGCGCGAGTCATCATCGGGCTCATCGACCTCGAGCTCGAGCGTTTCGGCAGCGGGCGCGTTGCGGAGCTACTCTCGCCGCTGCCCGATGCGCTGATAGCGAAGGTCGCAGCGAGCGGCTTGGAGGCACCTCAGATCACGCAGGAGCGAATTTTGGAGCTGAGGATCGATCGTGCCTAGCCCATTGGGATACGTCGGCATTCCCGACATCATCGACGTCATCGCAACCAGCATTTTGATTTATTACGTTTTGCTGCTCATTCGGGGCACCCGTGCCGTGCAAATTCTCACTGGAATTCTCGTTTTGCTCGGATTGCTGGGCATCGCGACGCTCTTTCACCTGTACCTGCTCGGTACGATTTTACGGCTGCTCGTCGTCGGCGCTGCCGTGACGATTCCAATCGTCTTTCAGCCCGAACTGCGCCGCGCGCTTGAACAGATTGGTCGAGGCAGCCTTTTCCGGATCGAGAGTGAAGGGACGTCGCTGCCGACCGGCCGCACCGACGACCGGACGATTGCCGCGCTGGGCCGAACCGCTTTTACGCTCGGGCGAAGCCGGCGCGGCGCTTTAATGGTAATCGAACAGCAGAGCGGCTTAAAAGATTATTGCGAAAGCGGAACGATGTTGCACGCCGACCTCTCCGAAGAGCTGCTGCAAACGATCTTTGCACCCACGTCGCCGCTGCACGACGGTGCGGTCGTCATTCGCGAAGGCCGCATCGAGGCCGCCGCCTGCGTCTTACCCTTGTCGGAGCAGACGCCCACGAGGGGCAGGGTTGGCACGCGTCATCGAGCGGCACTTGGACTGACCGAACAGACCGATGCTGTGGTGCTCATCGTCTCGGAGCAAACCGGAGCCATAACCATAGCGCGAGCGGGGCTGCTCTCTCGTCCCATTGACGACGAGCAGCGGCTCATCAAAATGCTGTTGGCCGTCACCCGGCCGCCGCGACAGCGCCGGCGTCGCCCCGCTTTAATCGCGCATCTTCGTTCGCGCCTGCGGACGCAGCGTGGCGAACCTGCGTCGCGGGTTTCGTGAAGGCTCGTTCGGATTGGAGATCGTCAGAAAGAACTTCGCGCTCAAAGCGCTTGCGGTCGCACTGGCCCTCGTTGGTTGGGCCTATTTTCGCATTGCCGGCAATCCGCTGGTTGCCGCAGCCGAGTTCCAGCAGTTATCGATTCCAATCTCCGTGGCGAACTTGGCGCTGGGAGACGTCGCGCGCTTCACCGATCATGAAGCGGTCGTGACCGTCGCGACGAAGCGGGGCGCACCGCCGGTTAAGCCGGAAGAGATCAAAGCAGTGCTCGATCTCTCGAACAAAGGGACGGGCGTCTATAATGTTCCCGTCGTGCTCGTTGCGCCCGACGTCGTCGTCCAAAGCCTCAGCCCTGCGTCGGTCACTTTGGCTATCGAGAGAATCGAGCAACGTTCGTTTCCGGTAGCGGTCCATTACGTGGGTGCGCAGTCGGGCGGGATCGTCGTAGGCGAGGTGGCGATTGTGCCAAAGACGGCGGTGGTTCGGGGACCTAGCTCGCTGCTCGCGCAGGTTTCCGGGGTGCATGCGGACGTTGCGCTGACGAATCAACCGAAAGCAGTCGACGAAATGGTACGCCCGGTTGCGATCGACGCTTCGGGTGCCGAGCTCACGGATTTGTCGCTCTCGCCGAACTTGGTGCGCGTCCAGGTACGCTTCTCGCAGGGGACCGCGCCCGCGAAGTGAGCCGTCTCTTTGGCACCGACGGCGTGCGGGGCGTAGCGAACGTCGAGCTCACTCCCGAGCTCGCGTTGCGAATCGGGCGCGCCGCTGCAGGTTTGCTCGCGGACGAGGGCGAGCCGAGCAGCCCAATCGTCGTCGGGCGAGACACCCGCCTATCGGGAACGATGCTGGAGGCCGCGCTCGTTGCGGGGATCTCCTCGGTGGGGCGCGATACCATTTCGCTCGGCATCGTTCCGACGCCGGCGGTCGCGTGCGTCACCCGAGCGGTCGGGGCTGCGGCGGGCGTCGTCATTAGTGCGTCGCATAATCCCATCGCCGACAACGGCATAAAGTTCTTTGGGCCTGACGGTTTCAAGCTCTCGGACGAGCTGGAAGATCGGATCGAGGCATCGCTCGAATCGTCCGAGATCCCGCGCCCCGCCGGCGCCGGAGTCGGGGTGGCGCGCGTGGCGCACAATCTCGCGCGGCACTATTATCGGGAACTCTACGAAGGCGCTACTGCGCTGCGTGGCCTGCACGTCATCGTCGATGGCGCTTTCGGGGCGGCCTTTGCGATTGCGCCGTACGCGTTGCGCAAGCTCGGGGCGGAAGTCACAGAAATAAACTGCGAGAACGACGGAGCGCGCATCAACGTCAATTGCGGTGCGACCGATCTGCGTGGATTACAAGCGGCGGTTCGCTCGAGAATCGAGGCAGGCGAGCGGCGCGTCATCGGCGTGGCGTTCGACGGCGATGCGGATCGAACGCTCTTCGTCGACGAAACCGCGGCGATCGTAACCGGCGATCACGTGATGTTCGCGCTGGGGTCCGCAATGCTGACGACCGACGAGTTGGCCCGGCGGACGATCGTTGCAACGGTGATGAGCAATGTCGGCTTCGAACGGGCGCTGCGTGCGCGCGGAATCGAGTTGATTCGCACTGCGGTCGGCGACCGTTACGTGCTCGAGCAGATGCGTGCCGGCGGCTTCAACTTGGGAGGCGAGCAATCGGGTCATGTGATCGATTTTCGCTACAATACGACGGGCGACGGCCTACGAACCGCGATCACCCTGCTTGGACTGGTCGCAGCGCAGGATACGACGTTGCACGAGTTGGTGCTTCCGGTCGTTTACGCTCCGCAAATACTCGTCAACGTTCGCACCCGTTACATCGCGGTTCTCGAGCAGGGGAGAGTTCGTGAAGAGATCGCTGCAGCCGCGGCCGCCCTAGGGGAGTCGGGGCGATTGTTGGTGCGTCCCTCTGGAACTGAACCGCTGATTCGGGTAATGGCTGAGGGGGACGATCGGAAGTTTGTGGAGGAACAAGTTCGTCGGGTTGTCCAGCGAATCGAGCAGGAGGTCGAACGGTTCGGTTCCGAGGGACGCCTAGGAATTTGAGGCCAAATGGGCCGGAGGAGGGCGGCCCACCATGATGCCGAAGCGTCGGCACAACAGGGGGCTCGCGAGCGCCAAACTTCACCGCGGTTCCCCGTGCCTGCATAGGTCACTGAGTCGGAACGAAGTTCCGAGCGGGGGATTTCCCGGCAGGGGTGAGTGGGCCGGTCGGCCCTAGGGCGATTCTTTCCCGCCCGAACCCGTCAACTAACCCCGCAAGTGTCGTGAAAGAGGAGCGGATTCTTGCGTCATGTCTTAGCTGTTGGGGCGTTGGCCCTGTTATGCGCCGGTTCGGGCGCCATTGCGCGAGCCGACGGCGGCGCAACCCCACCTCAGGTCGATTATGACAGCTCTTCGGGCGCGGTAAGCGCCCAAGCGATGAGTCCGGACGTCGCAGAGTGGACGTCTCACCTGCTGGTCACCACTCCTAGGCACCATCGCAGCGGGATCGAGCGCTTCACCGGCGGGATTCTGGCCCGCACCTCTAAGATCGCCAGGCAACTTACCAGTAGCGCGCTGCGCTTTTTGGGGTCGCCGTACTCCTTCGGCGGAACGACTGCCTCGGGCTTCGATTGCTCGGGCTTCGTTCAGCACGTCTTCGCGCTGCTGGGCATCGGCTTGCCCCGCACAGCCGACGCGCAGTACGACGTCGGCCGGCCGGCCGTCGGTGGCCCCCGCCCCGGCGACCTCGTTTTCTTCGACACCTACGGCGGCGTTTCGCACGTCGGCATCTATCTGGGGCGCGGGAAGTTCGTCCACGCCAGCTCGAGCCACGGCGTTACGGTAAGCCGGCTTTCCGAGTCGTATTGGGCCGCCCGCTATGTCGGAGCAAAGCGCCTCATCGCGACGCGCTAACTCGTGCCGGCGAGCAGACGGTATTTAGGGTACCGCCGAAATCGTCGCCCAGCGCTTGTCCTTTCGCTCCCTCTGAGCGAAGCTATGGGTTGAGCCACGGAGCGATGGGGTGTAGCCAAGCGGTAAGGCAGCGGACTTTGACTCCGCCATGCGTTGGTTCGAATCCAGCCACCCCAGCTTCGGCGCTAGTCGTCGGGGCCGCTGTCGAGACCTTCGTTCGATGGCGGCCGGCTTAGGAAATAGCGCGGCCCGAGCGGCACGTCGATCTTCTCGAAACGGCGCGGCGCGTTCGAGGAATTAAAACAATCCGAAAGGTTATCGGCGCGTACGTCCGTCGTATGCATTGACGGCAATGCGAAATTCTGCTCGATAAACTTCAGAATGCTGCCAAACTCGTGGGGAACGTGTGAAACGTAGCCCGCTTTGGCATATGGAGAGATAACGATGAGCGGGACCCGGAAAGAGAGTTCGTAGGAGTTGTATTGCGGCGGTTTCACGTGGTCGAACCATCCGCCCCAGTCGTCCCAAGTCACGAAGATAACGGTCGAGTTCCAAAACTTGCTCTCTCCGATCGTGTTGACAACCGAAGCCACCCAGGATGGCCCCGTGCCGTTGGTCGTGCCGGAATGGTCGGAAGCCTCGACCGATGGAGTGACCCACGTCACGTTGGCGAGTTTACCCCGTCCGATGTCCGTGAGCACTTGCGCCGATGGAGTAATGACGTTTTGGTAACGATGGCCGAAGCGAATTTCCCGAATAGAATCGTAGGCCTTCCAAAGTCCAGGGCCGGGACTGTCTTGATAGTAGCGCCAGGTTAGGCGGTGGTTATCGAGCACGTGGGCAAGCGAGACACGATTGAAACATGGATAGGCGCGCTGACCTTCTTTGCCGTTTTGATCGATTAGGCTGACGAGGGTTCCGATCGGCGAATCGCAGCCGCCGTAAGGTCCGCTGAAATGTTCGGTGTTATAAGGGTTTTCGGCAGCCCGAAGCGTGGAACTATCGCTAATGGTTGAGGTTCCGCTAATGAGATATTGGTGCGCCGGGTAGCTGGGGCCTTGGTTCGTCTGAAACATAGAGTCTGCGAACGCGTATTGCTCGGCCATCGTCCAATATGGCTTCGTCTCCTTCTGCGGAACGTAACCGAAGGCGCGCCGAGGTTTGGGCGGACATTGATGCGGCTGCTCGCAGTGCGATGCATCCAGATTCCACCCATCAAGTTTGCCGTTATCGTACTCGGCCACGAACGACTTATGCTCGTGGTAAAGAAGATACGGCGCCGTCAGTTTAATGAGCTTCAACGGAACCATTTGGCCGCTCGAGTTGAGACCCGATTTCACCGTGTGGGCGCCGGGGAACCCATTGAAGAGGTCGTCAACCGTTCGGTTCTCCTGAATGATGATCACGACATGAGCGATCGCTTTGAGGTTGGCCGGACGCTTTGCCGTGCCGGCGGGCGCTGCGGCGCGCTGTGGCGTCGGCATTCCGATTTGCTCCTGCGATCCGCTGCAGCCGAAGAGTGCCGTTAATACTGCACAAAGGCCGAGCGCGCGGCGGCAACTCCATGACTTCATCCGCCTTGCCCCAAAGCACGCATTGAGGCCTCGAGGTTCGGTTTAAGACGACTGCGACCTCGCGGTTGTCCGGCTTGCGGTCGCTTGGGGCCACGGCCACCATTAGAAAACTAGTTGACACCGCCGGCTCGTCTGTCTCTTTCGCCTTGGCGCGAGCCTGGCGCGCGTCGTTCGAATACGCAAGAACGCCGCGGAGTTTGCAGCCATCGACAACGTTTTCGTTTCGGAGGATGTGGCTATCCCGTGAGCCGTAAGCTGGTACTCGAGCGCGAAGCCGCGTGCGATGACTGGGCGGTTCGACAAACCGGTGCCCCCGACGGGTACGCCGCGTGCCTTGCATCTCTCGCGCAAAGTCTGAAGCGCTCGCGGTCGCTGGTTGCGCGGTCGGCCGCGCGATGGCGCAGTCGAGGATCGATTCTAAAGAGGGTTGAAGAACTCCAAACGTGCGCACCATCTATCTGATCGAAGCCAACAGCGCCGGCGGTAGCGATCTGGACGACGGTTGGGGCTCCCCGAAGGGGATTGGAGCACTCTGACGGCGCGATCGACGGCGCTCCACATCACAAACGGAGACGGAGCGCTCCACTTGCTCCAAAAGGGAGGCATCGTTGGAAGCCACGTGGCCTGGCGTGACGCACTCAACGAGGGTCCGGTGCCGGCTGGGTTATCGCTCGAAGAGACCAGTGCCTTGCGCGCACGCTATCTTGCGCAACGGGGCTACGGAAAACCGATTAAATTGATTTACGAGTTTTCACGGCGCGACGCACAGCTTCGCCGCGCACAGGAGTTCGAAGAGGTCGTGCTCTGGTTCGAACACGACCTCTTCGATCAACTCCAGCTCCTTCAAGCCCTTACCGCGCTGGAAGAGCTTAACCTCGAGCCGGGTCGCATCTCAGTCGTGCAGAGCGATCACTATCTCGCAAGCATGACGGTCGATGAGATCCTTTCTCTCTTCCCCAAGCGGCGTACGGCAACGCCGGCAGTTTTTAAGTCGGCTCGCCGTACGTGGGAACGCTTCACATCGCCGTCGCCCGCCGACTTGTACGCAGCCGCCGGAGAAGATGCCATCGGCCTGCCTTTCTTGCGTGCGGCCCTCCACCGGCTGTGCGAAGAGTATCCCTGGAAACGCGATGGCCTGTCGCGCTCACAGCGGCAAGCGCTTTATGCCGCCGCACAAGGACCAGGTACGCTTGAGGAGCTCTTTGCGCGCGCGCAGGCGCGCGAAGAAGCATACTTCTTAGGCGAGCGCATCTTTGAAAAACTACTGGAAGATCTTCGCGCCGGCGATGGCGCCCTCATTGAAGAAGAAGAGGGAAAGCTCACGCCGACTGCGTTGGGTCGGCGCGTATTGGGCGGCGATGTGGATTGGCTCGAGTCGCATTCGATCGACCGCTGGATCGGTGGCGTCCATCTTGCCGGCGATCATCCGGTGCGCTGGGACGACGATGCAGCCTGTTTCGTAACGCAAGAACCGGCTCGATTCAAGGCCAAGCGCGGCTGAGGCGCGAATGGGCAGCCGCTAAGATGATGCACGACGAGCTAAGCATCGACCTCAGCACGGAGGAAGGCAGCGGAACGCTCGTTGTTAAGCTTTGCGGAAGCCTCGATCTCGCGACCGCCCCGACGGTGCGCGCGGCGCTGAGCGAGGCGGCCGAACAGAGCAGCCACGATCTTATCGTCGACCTTACGCAATTGGAATTTCTCGATTCAACCGGGCTGGGAGTTTTGATCGGCGCCCACCGTCGCACCATCGAGCGCGGCGGCTCGTTTCGACTGATCGTCAGCGACGGTCCGATTTCCCGCCTGCTGAACATCACCGGGCTCATCACCGTATTTTCGGTCTATCGTTCGATCGAAAATGCGCGAAACGATCGAGATCGGGTTAGCGCAGCGCTCTAGAGTCTAACCATACGCTTCGTCGAGAAGCTCGACGACATGCTTCACCGTTGCGCGATAACCGGCATCGCGTAGACCCGCCGCAACCTGAATCGCACAGCCGGGATTTGCCGTCGCGACGATCGTTGCACCCGTTTGCCGGATCGCCTCGACCTTGCGACGCTGCAGGCGTGACGCCATTTCCGGTTGCGTGAGGTTGTAGACGCCTGCGCTCCCGCAGCAGACCGCGCTTTCCGCCATTTCGACCAACCGAAGCCCCGGAATACGCGACAACAAACGGCGCGGTGCTCCCGTGACCAGTTGTGCGTGAACGAGGTGACACGGCTCTTGGTACGTGACCGTTGCGTCGAGCGGCCTCGTCGCCGGACCCAAGTCGAGTGCGTCGAGTACTTGGGTGACGTCACGGACTCGTTTCGAAAAGCTCTTGGCGC
>DATDIA010000055.1:0-4332 GCA_036521295.1 Candidatus Cybelea sp.
ATACAGCCGAAAAAAATCGCCGCGGCGACCGTGGCGATCATGGGCGCGTCGCGAAATAGTTGGCTGCAACCGAGCCGAAGATAATCGTGATAATCGCCGGCACCATGAAAAAGACCATGGGAAAGACCATTTTGACGGGCAACTTCGCCGCCATCTCTTCGACAAGCATCAGGCGGTGATGGCGCGCATCTTGAGCGAGATCGTTGAGCAGTTTGCTGACGTTGGCACCAAGGCGCTCGGCCTGCGTTACGACTCGCAACGCATTGCGCAACGCCGGCTGATTCGTCCGGTCCCCGACGGCTTTCAGCGCATCCGAGCGCGCGCGCCCCAATCGAATCTCGGAGAGCGCCTCTTTGATCTCATCGCCCAGCGGTCCGGGCACCGCTTCGACGGCGTAGGTCATAGCGGAATTGAGTGCGAGCCCGGCCTGTACGGTTGACGCGACCATATCCAAGAACTCCGGCAAGTTCTTTTGAATCGTCGCGTGGCGTGCCTCGATCGCCCGGTTGAGAATGAAAAATGGCGCGTACCCGCCGCAGAACGTGACGAGCGCGATCAACGGAAGTATCCACGCCACCGGGACATTGACGAATTGAACCACCAGTAACATGAGCAACGCGCCGAAAAATACGCCGGCCGCCACCCGCAGGGCAAACTTCATCGGCGTCATCGTATACCACCCGGCCTCTGCAAGTCTTCGCATGAGGGCGATGCGGCGTTCACCAGTCAACAGACGGCCCAAAAGCGGATAGTCCGTCCGCTCGGATTTCAACGGGTCGCGAGCTTTGAGTTCTTCGAGCTGCTCGCTGAGGACGTTCTTGGTCGGAAGAAGCGAGAGCGCAAAGAAGAAGGCTGAAAACGCAAAAACAATCGGGATCAGATAACCCAGCATCAGACGTTTATCCTCAAGAGAGCCTTCAGCGAGAAATACGCCGCGACTTCCAGAGCCAAAACCACCAGGAGCACGATGTGACCGATCATGGTGTGTAAGAGCGCGCCGGCGATGTCCTGTTGCGTAACGAAGATAAACAGACCCAGCGCGATCGGGATGGCCATCAGCACCCACGCGCTCAATTTTCCTTCGGCCGTCAGCGAGGAGATCTTCCGCTGAATCTGGCGGCGATCTTTGATCGTGTCGGCGAGCTGGTCGAGAATCCTCGCCAGGTCGCCTCCCGTCTCAGACTGCACTCGGAAGCAGCGAGCGAGCATCAGCGATTCGTGGCTCGGCATGCGCGCCGTCAGAGTATCCATAGCGTCGAAAATACTCGCGCCTAGATTCGTCTGACCGATAACACGTCGAAACTCGTGCATGGCCGGATCGGGAAGCTCTTCGATGACGATAGCCAAGGCTTGGCGCAAGCCTAACCCGACTCTCAATCCTCCCGCGATCAGACGCGTCGCCGGCTCGAGTTGCGTCGTGAACGTGTCGAGCCGTCTGCGAATGCTGAACCCGACGAACGCGTAGAAGCCTAGTGCTCCGGCTCCGGCGACGACCGGCAGCAAAAGCAATGAGAGAACCAATCCTAAGTGCAGCAGGAATGCGAGCGAAACCCACACGATCGCCACGCCGCTTGAAACGGAAAGAACGATCTCTTGCGGGCTCATTCCGATGCCGGCCCGGTCGAGCTTATCGGCTACGCTGTCGACCTTTGCGGTGGCGCGCCGATTTACCGAGCTCCAGAAGGCGAAGAAGACGAAGAAGACGGTCGCCGCAACGCCTGCAAAAATGGCAACCGGGGCGAGCGTCGTCACCATATGGCTTTCAGGGGGGTCAACTCGCTCAGAGCGCGTGCATCGTACGGAATTCCGTACTCCTCGAAGCGCTTTAGGCAGTTTGGCTGCACCCCGCTATAGCAAAATTCGCCCAACACCCGGTTATCTGCGTCAACGCCGCGTTGCTGAAAACGCAGAATCTCTTGCATCGTCACGATCTCGCCTTCCATCCCCACCACCTCGCTCACGCCGATCACCTTGCGCGTCCCGTCGCGCATGCGGGCGGTGTGAACGACGAGATCCAGAGCGCTTGCGACCTGCTCCCGAATCGCTCGCACGGGAAGGTCGAAACCGGCCATCAGCACCATCGTTTCAATGCGCGAGAGCGCATCGCGCTGGCTGTTGGCGTGAATGGTCGTCAAAGATCCGTCGTGGCCGGTGTTCATCGCTTGCAGCATATCCAGCGCCTCGGGTCCGCGGCATTCGCCAATGATGATTCGATCCGGCCGCATGCGCAGGGCGTTGCGGAAGAGATCGCGGATCCGAATTTCACCGGTGCCTTCGATGTTGGGCGGCCTCGACTCGAGTCGAACGACGTGCGGCTGGTTTAGCAGCAGCTCCGCCGCGTCTTCGATCGAGATGATCCGTTCCTTGGCGGGCAAAAACGACGATAGCACGTTGAGGAAGGTCGTTTTTCCGGAACCGGTACCGCCGCTCACCACGCAGTTGAGACGCGCTTGCACTGCCGCGCGCAAGAAATCCATTATAGGCGGCGGCACCGCCCCGATTCGAATCAGGTCGTCCGAGGTCAAGCGTTGTTTGCCGAAGCGGCGAATCGTCAGCACCGTGCAGTCGATCGCAACCGGCTCGATGATCGCATTGACGCGCGAACCGTCCGGCAGCCGTGCGTCCACCATCGGCGACGACTCGTCGATGCGACGGCCCAGCGGCGTGATGATTCGTTCGATGATCAATCGGAGCTGTCGAGCTTCGGTGAAGTGCTTTGCGGACAGCTCGATTACACCGTGGCGCTCCACGTAGATCGCGTCGGGCCCATTGACCATGATCTCGGTGACGTCGGGGTCTTTCATGAGGTCTTCGAGCGGCCCGAGGCCCAGTGCTTCGTCAACGATCTCGCGGCGAAGCTCGGCGAGCTCTTGAGCCGAACCCGCGAACTTTCGCTCCGCGACCAGCGCCGCGGCGATGTTCTCGACCTTGGTGCGCAGTTCTGCGAGCTTCGCGGCGTCGGTATGTGCCAGGCTCGCCGACACGAGGTCCAGTTGCCGGAGAAGCGCTAAGTGCACGTCCTGCTTAAAGGCATCGCGTTCTGGATCGAATGCAGCCACCGCCGAAGCGTGGCCGTTCGGGCGTACCGCTTGTCCGTGGCCGGCCGATGGCTGAAGCCTTGCAAGAGCGTCCTCGGAAGGGAGAGACTCGAGGTACCGTTCCAATCCGGCAATGCTCTTTGCATGATTGCGATTGGTCGAAAGCGGAATCTCGGCGATGATTTTGCTCTCCAGCGCCCGTTCGATCTGGCCGCGCGGCACGATGCCGATCTCGCTGCGCGTATTCACCACCAAGTCGATGCGATTGGCAGGAATGCCAAACCGCTTCAAGTCGGCGAGCATCGTTTGCGCTCCGGCGACACCCAAGAGCGTCGGCTCCACGACGAGGAAAAAGCGTCTTGCCCGCGTGACGAACGGACGAACCGCGGCCGCAAATGGTTGCGGCGCGTCTACCAAAATGGCATCGAATCCCGTCATGCCGGCGGCAAAGGCTTCGACGGTTTGTTCCGACAGGGTAAAGGACTCGTCGTAACGCTCCGTCAGCTCGACGATGGTGATTCCGTCGGCCCGCGCACCGGAAATCGGCGGATTGACGCGGGCCGCGTCGAGATTACGTACCGCCTCGAAGAGCACCGCGACGCTGCGCCGTCCGGTCAAATCCGCGTCGACGACGGCGATGTTTCGTTTCTCGCGCATTGCCCGCGCCAAGTCGCGGCAGAGCGTTGTCGTGCCCGCGCCGCCCTTTGAGCCGACGAAAAGCGCGATCGGTGAGTTCGCCGTCGCCATAGTCGTTAGTGCGCGCTGCGGGGGTCGACGATTTGATCGCCGACGATGGTTTCGACCGGATTGATCGGGATTTGCACCACTGGGGGCGCCGCTGCTATGGGCGCCGGGAAAGCGGGCATGGCCGGTCCGACAGCCGGCACGGGCGCCGGCGCTCCGAGCAGCGTCAAATCTTCAACTGGCTCCGACCGAATCGCTTCGCGCGGCGAGCGCAACGCCAGTCGCAAGGTCGAATTTGCGTCGGCCCACGCAAGCAGATCGGCCTGTTTCGGATTCACTTCCAGCGTAACGGTTGAGGCGTTTTGTTCGTCCGGGCCCGGCGTGGCGGATGCATTTTCAAGCGTCGTTCCAACCGCCAACACGCGGATGCCGCGGAAGATCGTTACGGCCTTCTGCGGCCCGTTGTTGCCTCGCCCCGGCGGAATCGCGATGACGTCGACGCGATCGCCCGGCAAGATCATCCCCGAGACTCCCTTGACTCGATCGATCGAAATGCTTATCGCGCGCATCCCCGGCTGCAGCCGCACGGGCAGGGCGAATTCAACGTTAG
>DATDIA010000056.1:0-8987 GCA_036521295.1 Candidatus Cybelea sp.
TCCTCCCTTCACACGCCCCTCACCACGGCATCGCACGCTAACGCTCCCGCTTTAGCCCTGCATGGGGATGGGGCGGGATGACACATCATCTGTTGGGCGTACCCGGGAGCTATCCGTTATTAGTTGCGTTGTGGTTGCTGCCGCTCGCGGGGGCGATAATTTGTTGGGCGTTCGGGCCGCAGCTCCGTAGCCTCGCCGGCTGGTTGGTCTCGGCGATCGTCGCGGCGTCATTCGTTTTGACTGCGCTGTCGTGGGGAGCCGCGACGCAGAGTTCAGGCGGGACGTTGGGCGCGAATCAAGCGCTCCTGTCGTGGATGCCGGGCTTCGACTTCGGCCTCTTACTCGATCCGCTCTCCCTGCTATGGACGTTCGTTATCACGGGTGTCGGTTTCTTGATCGTCTTCTACTCGATCGGCTACATGGATGGCGATCGTGCCTTCGCGCGTTTCTTTGCCTACATGAGCTTCTTCGTGTTCGCGATGCTCACGCTCGTGCTCTCGGACAATTTCGTGGGATTGCTTATCGGCTGGGGCCTCGTCGGCTTGGCGTCGTATTTCCTGATCGGCTTTTGGTTCGAGCGGCCGTCCGCGGTAGCAGCGGCGCGCAAAGCTTTTGTCATCAACGTCGTCGGTGACGCCGGCGTGATGTTCGCGATCGTCCTGATCTTCGCCAACGGTCACGCGATCGGTTTTGGCGACGTTTTTGCGGCGGCCGGCACGTTTGGCTCGGCGCTGCTCTTGGGGATCTGTGTAGCGCTGTTCATCGGCGCCGCCGCGAAATCCGCGCAGGTGCCGCTGCACACCTGGTTACCCGATGCGATGGAAGGGCCGACTCCCGTTTCGGCCTTAATTCACGCTGCGACGATGGTGACGGCGGGCGTCTATCTCGTTGCCCGGTGCGCCCCGTTGTGGGACCGCAGTCCGGAAGCACAGCTTCTGGTCGGCACTGTCGGCGGCGTGACCGCACTGGCCGGCGCGATTCTCGGTACCGCGCAATGGGACATCAAACGAATTCTTGCCTATTCGACGATGTCTCAGATCGGTTACATGATCATGGGCGTGGGGGTCGGTGCTTACGAGGGCGGCGTCGCTCACTTTTTTACGCACGCTTTCTTCAAGGCGCAGCTTTTCCTAGGAGCGGGACTGGTGATTCACGCGCTGTCGAACGAACAGGACGTCCGCCGAATGGGCGGCCTGTGGAAGAAGATGCCGTTCGCGTTCTGGGCGATGCTCACGGCGGTGCTTTCGATTTGCGGCGTTCCGGGTTTCAGTGGGTTCTTTTCTAAAGACCAAGTGATTTATGGCGCCTTGCAGCACGGCCATCCGTGGCTCTATGCAACCGGCGTTCTCACCGCCGGAATCACGGCCTACTACATGTTCCGTCTCCTCTTCGTAACTTTCTTCGGCGAGTATCGCGGCGAGCTCGATACCGGCCATCTGCATGCTCCCGGCTGGATCATGAACGCGCCGGTCGCAATCTTGGTGGTTCCGACGGTCGCCATCGGCGGAGCGCTGATGTCGACCGGTGCGAACTCACCCTGGGCGCGCTTTTTTTCGCCGCTCTTTGGGGAGCGAATGTCGCCACTGACGGGTTCAGGCGCGCCGCCGATCTCGGAAGGCGTTACCTCGGGGATTGTCTTTGCACTGGTCGTCGGCGGTTTCGCGGTAGCATGGCGGCGGTACGCGAGCGCCAGCGCCCAGCGTAACGCGGCCGAGCGACTCCAAGTCGAAACGCTGCGCATGCCCGCCGTTCTCACGAATCTTTTCTACGTGGACGCTGCAATCGATCTGATCTTCGTGCGCAGCGCGCAGGTGCTCGGAGAATTCTTCGGGCGCTTCCTCGACCCACACATAATCGATGGAGGCGTGCGTGAGATCGTCTATTGGGCGAGCTGGCTTGGTGCGTTGGTGCGATCGTTTCAAACCGGACTCGTGCGGGCCTACGCATTGGTTCTCGTCTTCGGCGCGGCGTGTTTCATCGTTTACTATGCATTTGCCGCTGGAGCCGGGCGCTGAATGGGCCTCGTGCTCGCGACGATAATCCTCCCGCTCGTTGCAGCCGCGCTGCTCTTCGCGCTGCCGCGCGCCGATCGAGTGCTCTCCCGAACGATCGGCGCCGGCGTGGCAACGGCAACGTTTGTGATGCTTATCGCGGCGCGCAACGGAGAGTGGAGCGTACGGTGGCTTTCGCGCCCATTTACCTCAGCTTTTCACTTCGGAGCAACGCCCATCGCCTTTTGGATCGCTCTGCTGCTCGCGGTCTGCACCGCGTGTGCCATCGCGACGACTCGAGTCACCCGCACGCGCGATTTCGTCGCGCTCATGCTCATGCTCGAAGGCACGATGCTCGGCCTCTTTCTCGCACGCGACCTTCTCGTCTTCGCGCTCTTTTGGGATCTTATGCTCGTTCCCGTGTTCTTCGCGCTCCTTGGGTGGGGCGAGCACCCGGCAACCGCATGGCGTTACTTCATCTATAACTTCGCCGGCGGATTAACGCTCTTGCTCGCGACCGCGGCGTTCGGGGTGGTCTACGGATCAACCGACGTAATCGGCCGGAGCGGGGCGCACTTCGTAGGGGCGTGGGCGCCATGGATCTTCGCAGGTTTCGCCTTCGCTTTCTTAGTCAAGACGCCGATTTGGCCGCTCCATACCTGGATGCCGCCGACTTACAGCAGTTTGCCTTCGCCAATGGTCGCCGTCGTCGCTGCGGTGCAGTCGAAGGCGGGTCTCTACGGATTTCTCCTGATCGCGTTGGCGTTGCTTCCCGACTATCTGCGAGAGTACGCCAATCCTTTAATGGCGCTCGCGGCGATCTCGTTGATCTATGGCGCCGTGATTGCGCTGGTGCAGAACGATGCCAAGCGCATCGTCGCGTATTCGTCTCTATCGCATCTTGGTCTGATCTTGATTGCGGTCGCCTCCGGGAACCGTTTAGCGATTGCCGGCGCACTCGTGTACATTGTCGCGCACGGGCTCTTTTCTGCCGCGCTTTTCCTGGTGCTCGGCTATATCGAAGAACGGGAGGAGACTCGCTCGCTTCTGCGTCTGGGCGGGCTGGGTTGGAGGAATCCGCGACTCGCCGGTGCGCTCTGCATCGCCGCGCTCGCCGCCCTCGGGCTACCGGGGCTTGCCGGATTCGTGGGCGAGCTCGTGGTTCTCATCGGCGTCTATGAGGCGGGGTACGTTTGGCCGGTGATCGTCGCGCTCGTTGCCATCGTCCTCGCGTCGGCGTATATGATTCGTCTGTATCAAGACCTCATGAATGGACCCGAGGTCGAAGACGTACCGGTGCGCGCCGATCTGAGTTGGGTCGAAGCGCTCGCCGTCACGCCGCTGCTCGCCGCGCTGGTTATTTTGGGCGTCTACCCGGTCCCGCTTCTACGGCTATGAAGTTGCCGTTCACCAACGCCGACTGGTCGGCGGTTCTTCCCGTAAGCGTCGTCGCCGTCGCGGCGCTCGTCGTACTGCTCGCAGACTTATTCTCGGGGCGTCGCGAGCAGCGCTACCTCTCCATCGGCATCTCATTGCTCGGAACGATTGCGGCGGGAATTCTCGCGGCACGTCAATTCGGCCACCATTACGACGCCTTTTTCGGCGGTTACATCGTTGGGGGGTTCACCACAATCTTCCAAGAGATTATCTTGATCTCGGCGGCCGGATCGCTGATACTCTATGGCGCGATCGGTCCGTCGCAACGCGTTGCCGGCATGACGTCGATCATGCTTTGGAGCGCGTGCGGCGCAATGCTGATGGCTGCAGCCGCAAACCTCATGATGATTTTTCTCGGGCTGGAGCTGCTTTCGCTGGGGCTCTACGCACTTTGCGGCGCCGTCGACCGAAAGAGCGCTCGCGAGTCGGCATTGAAGTATCTCATTCTCAGCTCGACCGCGACGGGGTTCTTGATCTTCGGATCGGCCCTGCTCTTCGGCGCGACCGGCAGCATCCGGCTCGCGGATTTCGCAAACCCGGCGCTCGGCTCGAGTCCGCTCTTCTGGATGGGCGCCGGGATGTTCCTCATCGGTCTCGCATTCAAACTCAGTCTCGTGCCGTTCCACACCTGGACGCCGGACGTCTTCGAGGGGGCACCGCTGCCGGTTACCGCGTTCATGAGCGTCGCTACAAAGGCGGGAACGCTCGCGGTCTTCGCGCGTTTCATTTATGCCGCGCTGCCGTTGGGCACAGCCGAGCGGCTTCTACTTCCCATCTGGATCGTTGCCGGGATCTCTATGATCGTCGGGAACGTGGGCATGCTCGCGCAGCACGATCTAAAGCGGCTCCTTGGCTATTCCGGCGTCGCGCAAGTCGGCTACATTCTGGTGGCGCTCGCAGGCAGCACACCGCTTGGATTGCGTTACGCTCTCTATTATTTGACCGCGTACGCATTCATGAACCTCGGCGCCTTTGCAGTCGCTGCCTCGATATCCGGCGACGATGAAGAAGGGTCGAACCTCGCCAACTACCGGGGCCTGGGTCGCCGGCGGCCTTGGCTGGCCGCCGCTATGACGATCTTCTTGCTCGCGCTTGCCGGACTGCCCCCGACCGCCGGCTTTCTCGGCAAGATCTTGATTCTGGCCAGCAGCGTCGGGAGCGGCTATCTGTGGCTGGCGGCACTGCTGATCGTCGGAACCGCCATCTCGCTCTACGCGTACGCCAAAATAATTCGCGAAATGTACGCCCCCGCGGGCGACGTGCGCGAGCTGCGCCCGTTCGTGCCGCTTGCGTGGGCCAGCGCCGGTCTGTGCGCCGTTATCGTCGTCGCCATGGCGTTCTACCCGCTTGCGCCAAGCAACGTTCTGCCGCTGGTGCGATAGGCGCCAAAGTGCTGGTCACGGCCCGCTTGGACGGTGCGCTATAGTAGGGTTGAGGTACCTGCTCATGATCCGACGTGGCCTTCTCGCTCTTGCCTTGCTGGCTCTTACCTCGGCGGCAATGTTCGCCATCACGGGCTCCGCAGCAGCGCAGTCTGCAAATGTCATCATCCCGAGCGACGCTCACCAAATGGCCGATCAGCAGGCGGCGATCAGATACACGCGCGAGTTGATCGCAGCCGGCGACATGGACGGGGCCGTTGCCGAGCTTGCAAAGTTTGTCGCGACCCATCCAGACGCCACTGAGGCGGCGCGCTTTCTCGGAGATCTCTACTATCGTCAAGGACACTTCGATCGCGCGGAAGCCGTATATGCGCAACTGCTCGCCCGCGACCCCAAGGACAAGCAGACGCACAACCGGCTCGCAGTCGTCTACGCTACGGAAAATCGCATCGACGCGTCGATCGAGCAATTCCAAGACGCGTTACCCGGGACCGATTCGATTCACGACTTGGTCTTTCTTCATTTGCGAAAAGGCGATCTCGCGCAGTATCAGGCCGGCATGGTTCGCAACGCGAACAACTATCCTAACGATGCCGACATCCAAGAAGAGCTTGGCGAGATCTTCCAAACCCTTCACCGCCCAAGCGAGGCGATCGTCTATTTTCGGCGCGCGCTCGATAGCGATCCAAGGTCGATCCCCGCGTTCAACGGTCTTGGAATGGCGTATCTGGACCTCCGCGATCACGCCTCGGCAGCGCAGTATTTAAACGATTGCCTCAACCTTGATCCGGGTAATTATGCCTGCCTCGACAACCTCGGCGTCGCAGATATCCAGGCGAAGTCGTACGGCGCCGCGATGCAGACGTTCAACCGCGCACACGGCCTCGAACCGGAGCGGCCCGAGGCCATCGTCAACTTCGGTTACCTTGCCGATCTCCGAGGCGATTGGAAGCGCGCCGTTGCGTACTACGTTCAAGCGATCGCGGTCAATCCGTACGTTCCCGAATCGTACGTCAATCTCGGAATCGATTTCGAGCATAACGGTCTCTACTCGCTCGCGCAGGCCGCGCTGATCAAAGGCGTCGCCGCGGCGCCGTACGATGGCCGCGTCCGTTATCTGCTCGCTCGAGCCTACGCCGCGCAGGGGCAGAAAGCGCTGGCGCTGGCGCAGCTTAAGGCCGCTGCTTCATCCCTCGATCCCGACGTTTCGCAGATTGCGAAAGAAGAAACCGCTCGGCTAATGGGATCGGCGGACACCGCACCCCAATAACGTACTCTGATTTTCCTCATATCTTTGTCGCCTCGGGTCTCATTTACCGTAGTAAACTTCTACCGTAGTAAACTTCGACCCTCGGCTTCTCGATTTGAGAAAAATCAGAGCACGTTAGATCAGGGCAAGTTAGCTCCTAGCGATGCAGTCGATCTCCACGCGAGCGCCGCGTGGAAGCGCGGCGACCGCGACGGTCGAGCGTGCCGGCTTCGCAAGGCCGAAATACCTTTCGTAAACTGAATTGACGGCAGCGAAATCGTTGATATCGACCAGAAAGATCGTCGTCTTCACGACGTTGACGTAGTGATATCCGGCGGCGCAGAGGACCGCGCCGAGATTTTCGATCACGCGCTCTGCCTGCGCGGCGGCATCAGTGCCGCCGACGAGCTCACCCGTCTGCGGATCGAGCGCGATCTGACCGCTGCAATAGAGCTCGTTGCCGCATTGCACCGCTTGGCTGTACGACCCGATCGGCCGCGGCGCGTGCGTTGTCACGACGTGCTCGGGTTTCATGCTTCGACCGCCTCAGCAGCCGTCATCGTGCCTTTGAAGGCCATCGGCGGCTCTTCGATGCCGAAGTTGTCCGAATAGAGCGCGCCCATGCGCTCCAAATCTTGCGCGGTCAGCGGCGGTGCCTCGGGTGCCGCTGCGAACTCCTCGAGCTGATCGCGATCGTAGATGTTCGGAAGCACCGACATGACGCGCGGTTCGGCGAGCAGCCACGCGATCGCGGCTTGGCCCAGCGTCCGATCGGGCCGCTCGAGAAACCGCAGCTGGGCGACTTTCTCCAGCCCATTGATCAGCCACTCGCGCGGACGATGGCGCCGGTGGTCGTTCTTTGCAAAGGTCGTGTTCTCGGTGTATCGTCCCTCGAGCATTCCGCTAGAGTGCGGAACGCGAATCATGTAGCCGGTGTCGGCGCCGGCGTCGTACGCGGCGCGGATTTGCTCGTTGCCGGGGTACTGCTCGAGTACGTTCCAAATGATTTGCAGGCTTCCAGCGTTCCGTCGGCGGACCGCGTTGACGCCTTCGTAGAGCCAGCCGATTGCCGGCCCCAGCGCGACGCCGTACATGCGGATCTTGCCCTCGCGCTTGAGGGATTCGAGCAGTTCCCAGAGCGCGTCATCATCGATTTGCGCCATGCGCGCGTTGTGCATTTGATAAATGTCGACGTAGTCGGTCCGCAACCGGAGCAGCGACGCCTCAAGCGCTTGGCGCACGAAGGCGGGCGAGAAATCCTGCGGTAGCTCGGCCTGGCCGCGCCGATCTTGTGCGCTGTTCGCGAAATCGTACCCGAACTTCGTTGCATAGACGATGCGCTCGCGCCGATCGCCAAAGGCTTTTGCAAGTTGCTCTTCGCTACGACCGTTGCCATAGGTGTCGGCGGCGTCGTAGAGCGTAATTCCCAGGTCGTGGGCGGCGTGCAGCATCGCAACCGCCTCATCGTCGCTCTTTTCGCCCCACCAGCCCGTCGAGGTAGTCCAAAGGCCAAAGCCGACCTCGCTGACGGTCACGTCGCTGCCGGGGTACGTACGGTACTTCATACGCGGGCCTTCTGCATCTGCGCCCCTAACACTGCAGCATGAGCGAAGAGCCGAACTCGTTGCGTGACGAGTTCGAACGCATCGGAGCGTGGATTCAAGCGTACTTCGACCATCCGGAATGCTATCGCGTTATGCCGGCGGTGCGTCCCGGTGACGTGGCGGCCGCGCTCCCGGCCGAAGCTCCGGAGCTCGGCGAGCCCTTCGAGGAGATTTTAACGGATTTCGAACGCATCATCGTGCCCGCGACGACGCACTGGAATCATCCGCGATTTTTCGCATACTTTGCGACGAGCGCCGCTCCCGCCGCGATCGCGGCCGAGGCCCTTGCCGCGACGCTCGATGTCAAGGCGATGCTATGGCGCACCTCGCCGGCCGCGACCGAGCTGGAACAAGTGACGATGAGGTGGCTCGGGCGTCTCCTCGGCTTGCCGGCGCAGTGGATGGGCGTGATCTACGACACCGCGTCGATCGCTGGGTTCACCGCACTTGCCGCTGCGCGGGAGGCGTTGAATCTGGGGATTCGCGAGCACGGCATGGCCGGGCGTTCGTTGCCGGCCTTACGCATTTACATAACGGGAGAGACGCACTCGCACGTCGAGAAGGCCGCGATTGCGCTCGGACTCGGCCAACGCAACGTCGTGCGCGTTCCGTGTGACGAAGCATTTCGCATGCGTGCCGACCAACTGCGCGCGTGCATCGAAGCCGATCTACGACACGGAGCGTTACCGCTCGCGGTCGTTGCGACGGTCGGCACCACGTCGACGACCTCCATCGATCCCGTGCGCGAGATTGCGGCGGTAGCGCGCGAGCACGGCGTTTGGCTTCACGTCGATGCAGCGTACGCCGGAATCGCCGCAATCATTCCGGAGTTTCGCGGTTTACTCGACGGCGTCGAGCTCGCCGATTCGCTCGTCGTCAATCCTCACAAGTGGATGTTCGTTCCCATGGACCTCTCGGTGCTCTTTCTCAAGGACGAAGCAATGGTGCGTCGCGCCTTCAGCCTCGTGCCTGAGTACTTAACCACGCCCGAAACCGATGCGGTGAACTATATGGACTACGGCTTACAGCTGGGACGGCGCTTTCGCGCACTCAAGCTCTGGTTCGTCCTGCGCAATCTTGGTGCCCAAGAAATACGCGAGAAGCTGCGCGGCCATATCGCGCTCGCTCAAGAATTTGCGGCGTGGCTCGGCGCAGAACCGCGCTGGGAAATCCTCGCGCCGCACCCGTTCTCGGTCGTTTGTTTTCGCTACGTGCCGCCGGGGCTGGACGAAGCCGCACTCGAAGCGCGCAACGCATCGATCATGCACGCCGTAAACGCCACCGGCGAAGTGTTCATTTCGAACACAAAGATCGAGGATCGCTT
>DATDIA010000057.1:0-10053 GCA_036521295.1 Candidatus Cybelea sp.
GAGATGGGGGGGACTCGAACCCCCGACCCCTTACATGCGAAGTAAACGCCGCTCGAAACCTAGATTGCGCTCGAAGCGTAAGAAATAGCCAATTTTCGTTGCAACGTCAGCGTGTTCGAGGCCTATTTTTCGTTCGCTAGCGTTCGCGCTTTCCACCAGTTTCCGCGCGAATTGTCGTAAGATTGTCGTACGCTTCCGGGCGCTAGCTTGATGATTGTTTCCCCAAGCCGGCCTACGCACTGATGCTGGCGCGTGGACAGACCTCGTCACACCAAGCCTTCACCCAATCGCGGATTTGGTCCCGCACGATCCGAGTCAAAGCAAGACGTTGGTCCCACGATCCCTCAAACGATGCTGGATCGGCGAAGCTCCAATGCAGCCGCTTCGTCACACCTGGAAAGATCGGGCAGCGCTCGGCGCTCGTCTCACCGCAGACGGTGACGACATAACCAAATATTCGTCCAGCCTTGAACAGATCGAACGCGCTTTTTTGGTTCGATTGTGCGATATGTCGATTCCGGCCTCGTCCATCGCTGCTACGTAGCGGATCGAGCTCGCCGGGCTCGAGTCCTGCGCTCTCCGCATCGATTGTCGGAAACGTAGAGAAGGTCATCGTGTTCCGCGTTTGGAATTTCGCCGGCGCCGTCGAGTGGGACGGCACGCACGTCGCGGTCGGCGACCGGGCCACGAACGTAATCTATCAGTTTGCGATCAACGATACGAGCGCGAGAAGGTCCGCTCGACGGCGCGTCGGACGTTTTTCAGTTTGGAATCGGCGGAACGAAGCTCCTCCGTCCCCAAGCCTACGGCGCGGCTGGAATCTGGTAGTATCCGGTGGGCGGTTTGGCGATTCGCATCATCAGCGCCCCTTTACGCGCCGTCGGAGCCGTCGTCAGCTCTGGGACCTAGCGGGAAATGCATGCGCGCTCATAAAAGGCTGCTGACAACTCGCGTCCGTTTTTTGCCATGCGACGCGCCAAAGGTAGAGATATGCTAAACGGCGCTCTGGTTCTTCTTGCTGCAATCGCTGCTTTCACCGTGCCCGTTGCCGTCCAGTAAGCGACCGGTATGGCTGCGATGCATCACTACGTGGGTACTTGGACGTGCACAGGTTGTGAGATCGAACAACCCTCCGAAAAGGCGACGGTTACGTTCACCCTCGACTCCGGTCTCTTGCGAGAGTGGATCGTGCTTCCACCGCAAGGGAGAATGAAGAACCCCTACAGCATTAGCGCCGCCTTCAGCTACGATTCGAAGAACGACCGCTTCAGTCAAGCTGGGCCGCACAACGTAAGCGAATCGTGGGTTTCCTACGCCAAACCGTGGAATGGCGACACCGAGGAGTGGACGGACCATCAGAATTCCGCGGGCAAACTCGGTCGCAGCCAGATCGCATGCACCGGTCACGACACCTACCTTTATCCGGGTATTCGGGTTGGGAGACGATGACCGCGTCGAGGCCGAACTTCAAGACGACCTCCAACCTCCACGTAGCGCACCACACTCCCGACCGTCATCGACCGATGCTATCTTTATGTCCGATATTGTTGATTGGCTAAGATCGCTGTCGCTGGAACGTTACGCCGGGGCTTTCCAACGCGCCGAAGTAGAGCTGGACACACTCGCAGAACTAACCGAGAGCGACCTTAAAGATCTCGGTCTTCCGCTCGGGCCGCGCCGCAAGATTCTGGCCGCTTTGCATAACGCCACACCGTCGCGGGCCGAGCGACGTCACGTTACCGTCTTATTCGCCGATTTAGTCGGCTCGACAGAAATCGCGTCCAAAATCGACCCAGAAGCGATGGGATCCCTACTCGCGAATTATCAGCGCGTTGCTTCGCAAGAAATCGAGCGGTATGGTGGCTACGTCGCAAAGTTCCTCGGGGACGGAATAATGGCGTATTTCGGCTGGCCGCGGGCCCAGGAGGACGCAGCCGAGCGATCATTGCGAGCCGGTCTCGCGGTGACGTCTGCGGTCTCGCGTATCAATGTGCCCGGCGTTTCGGCCATTCAGACCCGCGTTGGCATCGCGACTGGAAACGTCGTCATTGGCAATTTGACCGGTAGCGCGGCCGCCAAAGAAGATACGATCGCAGGCGCCACGCCGAATCTCGCGGCGCGGCTACAGGCGGCCGCCCAGCCCGATGAGGTCGTCATTAGCGACGACACACATCGACTGGTAGGCGCCTTGTTCGACTGCCGCAGCAGCGGGCCGATTGCCCTCAAAGGCTATAGCGACCCCATCACGGCATGGTCGGTGCAGCGCGAGGCCAGCGAGATAAACCGGTTCGCAGCGGTACGCGCCATGCGCGCCGGGCTCGTTGGTCGCAATGAGGAGCTAAATCTTCTCCTCGATGGATGGAACAAAGCGATCGCGGGGCGAGGGAGTGCCTTCGTTATTTCAGGAGAAGGCGGAATCGGCAAATCTCGCTTGGTCGAAGCTTTACGCGGCGCTCATGCAAGCGCCGCGTACAATATTCGCCTTCAGTGTTCCGCGTTCCATGCGACCAGCGCCCTTTTTCCCGTCGGACGCTACATCGAGCAGGCCGCCGGATTCCTTAGTGATGACTCGCCATCGACCAAGCGAAGACGCCTAAACGATCTATTTTCGGGGGTGCGCGACTCCGAAACGCTCGTGCCGCTGGTTTCCGAAATGCTTTCGTTGAAAGAGCCTTCGACGGATCTCGGACTGACACCGGCTCAGCGTAAAGCAGCGCTGATCGGTGGTCTTGCGATGTGGATCGCCGAACTTTCGGCGAGCCGCCCCGTGCTGCTCGTGCTAGAAGACGCGCATTGGAGCGATGCCACGACGCTCGAATGGCTGACGCGCCTGATCGAGAGTGTCGCGACCCTTCCCCAACAGATCGTCGTGACAGCGCGGCCCAATTTTACCTCGCCGTGGATCGACCGTCCGCAGGTCACGCATATAACGCTTGATCGCCTCTACGGTGCCGATTGCGAACGGATCGTCACGGCAATTCTCAACGAACCGCTGCCAGATCATCGCACGATCGAGCAAATCGTCCAGAAAAGCGACGGTAATCCGCTCTTTCTTGAAGAGTTGGCGATAGGCGCGACCGCGGCCGGTGCATCCGGGTCCGTCGTACCCGATACCTTGCAGGACGCGCTGATGGCGCGGCTCGATCAACTCGGTGGCGGTAAAGCCGTCGCCCAACAAGCCGCGGTTCTGGGGCGCCGTTTCACCCGACGACTCTTGGGACTGATTTTGTCCTTGCCACAGTCGGTCCTCGATGCCGAACTCTCTAATCTGGTCGCGGCGGGGGTGCTCTATCCTATCGGGCGCCCCGGCGCTGGCAGTTACGAGTTCAAACACGCCTTGATGCGCGATGCCGCATACGAAAGTTTGCTTCTAGCCGACCGGCGGCGGCTTCACGGCGATGTCGCTGCCCTCCTCGAGCGCAACTTCCCGGAATTGGTAGGCAACGAGCCGGAGTTGCTCGCATACCACTACACAGAAACGGAGGATGCTCCCCGCGCAGCCTTCTATCATGAGCGCACGGGAGACCGCGCGGTTGCGCGCTTCGCCTATGTTGAAGCGATCGCTAGCTTTCGTGCGGCACTCGCGCAAGTTGAGCGCTTCGCACCTGATGTCGCGAAGGATCGAGCTGAGCTGGCATTGTCGCTCAAGCTGGGCACCGCACTGAGCATCATGCTGGGGCAGAACCATCCCGATGCCGGCGCCGCCTACGAACGCGCGGTGCCGATCGCTCGAGCAATCGGCGACGAACGCACTCTCTTTCAGGCGGTCTGGGGCCTATGGATCCACTCCAACGTCCGTGGCCTGGACACCGCACCGACTCTCGCCGAAGAGCTCGTAAAGCTCAGTGAGCGCTCCGGAAATGAAGATCATCTCCTCGAAGCAATACATTCCCGCTGGTCCACCGCCTTGTTTCGCGGCGAGGTCGGATTGGCCGTGTCTGATGCCGAACGCGGCATGAAACTTTACGATGCCACACGGCATCACCACCTGGCGGCGCTATTTGGCGGCCACGATCCCGGAGTTTGCGCCTACGTGGCCGGGGGCACCACAGTTGCGCTGCATGGCTACCCAGTTCAAGGAGGGTTGTGGGCCCAAAAAGGTGTTGAACTAGCCGACTCGCTCGAGCACCCGCATAGCATTGCCCACGGTCTCCTGAATGCGGCGCTCGCCTGTGCCTGCACTCGAGACATCGAGCCGTTGAGACGCTACACGCCGCGCCTTATCGCGGTTGCAGAAAAGTTCAACTTCCTGCCGCATGCGGCGGTTGGTAACTTCTTGTTGCAGATATATGGGGATGGTGCGTCCGAAAATCTCGACAAAATCGAGCCGGATTACTTGCGGGCTCGTGCGCTGAGCCCATTGCCAATCCCGCTCGCCGCGTTCATGGCGGAGCGGCTGATCGGTGCCGGCCATGCGAATGAAGCGCTCGACGTCATTGCTAGCATGATAGCGGAATTAAAAAATCCGCACATCGGCCTCTACCTTTCCGAGCTTCATCGCGTGCGCGCGGAAGCATTACATGTCTTGGAGCGTGAAGATGCGGCGAGAACCGAGGGAAACGAGGCGCTTAGGATTGCGCGCACCCAAGGTGCGGGTCTGCTAGTGTTGCGAACTCAGTGTACGCGGGTGGTTCTTGGAGAGCCGGCAGCGCAACGCGAGCTCGCCGACTGCGTCGCCGCATGGCCCGCCGACGAGGGCTGCTTGGATCTAACTGCTGCGAAATCTTTGATAAAATAGCCAGCTCCCGGCGGTGCCCCGGGCGCGCGCTCGATTTAAAAACATCGCCAAATGCAGGTTCTCGGTGACGACGTCGGCTTCGTTACCCGGCGAACGGCGTTGGTCACCCTCTCAATGTCGCTTTTCGGGAAGAGAAGATCGCGCGATCCGTGTGAACAGTCCCCCCGCCCGAAACCACCGCGGCCCGAGGTGTCAGTCCTGGATGGGAACAAGTGATGAAGCTTCTCGCCGCTTCGCGCAATACTCGCGACCGTGCATTGCTGACTCTTGCGGTTACCACCGGAATGCGTCAAGGCGAGATCTTTGCGCTCACGTGGGATGACATCGAACTGGCGGCTAGGACGATCTCTATCAAGAGAACGCTGGCAGAAGACCGCCAGGGTCATCTCGTGCGCTCAGAGCCGAAGACGCCGAAGTCGCGGCGCGTCGTCTATCGTCCCGAGCTCGCACGAACGGCGCTTACCGCGCTTCGAGCAGAAGGCGACTCGCCGAGCCGCTTCGTGTTCACGTCTGCTGCCGGCACGCCGCTTCGGAAGAACAACTTCCTCAAACGCGTTTTCAAACCGCTGCTTCGGCAGGCGGAACTGCCTGACGTCACGTTCCACAGCCTTCGCCATACCGCCAACTCTCTGCTTATCGAGGCGGGAGAAGATCCGCTCGCGATCGCGGGCAGTTTGGGGCATTCGGACACCCGCATGATGTTCGAGCGTTACGGCCACCTATTCGACCATACGGCCAAGCGCGTCGCCCAAACTGCCGACCGGATCTTCGCCGCGCTCGAACCTAATTGTCGTACGATTGTCGTAAATGCGGCTCATCGCTTCGCATTGCCGGGGAAAGAAAAACGCCAAAACTCTTTACAGAGTAAGGCGTTTCCGATGGTGGAGATGGGGGGACTCGAACCCCCGACCCCTTACATGCGAAGCAAGTGCTCTACCAGCTGAGCTACATCCCCACGGGTCGTTGGCGAACTGGAGGATTGTACGTGCCGCGATTGGCACCTGTCAAAGAAGATGAGCAAGCTCTCGGGTGCCGCCATACTGCTTGCGATAGTCGTCGGTCTTCCGATGACGTCAGGCGTGCCGGCAAAGGCCGAGGCGCCAACCGAAATCGCCATTAACCGGTGCAACAGCCAGACGATCGACGACGCATCGGGGCACATTCGCGACTACGATCGACATGCGGCGGGAGACGGCTCCGCGCAGCTGCTCAAGCGGTATGGAGCGCTCCTCGAGGTGATCTCCATCCTCAACGAAGAGCGCGAGATTCTCAACAGCGTCTGCTCGGGCGACGCGCAGCGAGAGGCATTCTTCGTGCAGATTGCGGCCAACGCTGCGTGGGCGCTCGCGCTCGAAGCCGACGTTGCGGCTCGACTCAACGCCTCGTGTCCGGCAGCTGAGCAGGCGTTGCCGACGATGATGCTGGCCGACGCCTGGCTCTCGCTCGCCAACATCGTGAACGAAAAGAACGGTGCCGTTCCGACGGCGTTTAGCGAAGTGATTCCAAAGGTACAAACGCGGGCGCAAGGCGCCGGGCTCGCGCTTCCCCCATGGAGCGACACGTCGGCATATTGGCGCGATCAAGTACACGCTAAGGCAAAGGCGGCGATTGCGACGTGCCCCTCGCCTTCACCCGCGCCGTCGGGATAGAAGGATTTTGCGAACAGTTCGCAAATAGGCGTCCCCCATGGGAGTTCGGGCGGACTACGTAACGCGGCCGCGAGAGCTAATCGCATCGGTCCTGCAGCGCGAGCCTCGCTTTCTTTCGGCGGCCGAAATCCACGAGCGGCTTACGCGCACGGGTGGCCACGTGTCGCTCTCCACGGTTTATCGCACGCTCGACCGGCTGCGAACGAAAGGCGAGGTAACGGAGCGCACCGATCCCGAGGGTGAGGCGACCTTCATGTTGTGCGAGCCGGCTCGCCACCACCATCACGCAATTTGCGCAGAGTGCGGCCAGGTCGACGACGTCGATTGCACGGCGATGGAGCAGTTCGCGGAGTCGCTGCGTCTGCTGCACGGGTTCGAGCTCGACGGTCACGCAATGGAGTTTTTCGGGCGATGCCGCGATTGCCGATAAAACGATTCATCGCGCTCGTGCTCGCATTTGCGGTTGCAGGATGCGCGCACACGATTCGACAGGCTCAGGGTGACACAGCCGCTGCCGGAAAAATTCAAGTGGCGACGACGATTTCGACCCTCAACTCATTCGTGCAGGGTGTGGGCGGCGAGTACGTGAGCGTAAAAAACATCGTGCCGATCGGCGCATCGCCGGAAACCTTCGCTCCCGCGCCTCAAGACGTTGCGACGGTAGCCGACGCCAACGTTCTCGTTGAGAATGGTGCGGGCCTCGAGACTTGGCTCGACCGGCTGCTGCGCGACGCCGGCGGACGCCACCTGCGCATCGTGGTCTGTGCCGACGGCCTACCGGTAAAGGCTCTCAATCCGCACCTGTGGATGGATCCGGTGCTCGCGAAGCAATACGTGCTGAGAATTCGCGACGCGCTCAGCGCGGTCGATCCGGCTCACGCCGATGAATTTCGCCGCAACGCTGCAAGCTACAACGCGCGGCTCGACGAGCTGATCGCTCAGATTCGAGAACAGATCGCCACGATTCCGCCTTCGCATCGCTATATGATCGTCTTCCATAATGCCTGGCAGTACTACAACGACCGCTTCGGCATCGTGACGCTCGGTTTTGTCGAGCGCAATCCCGGCCAGGAGCCGAATCCCGAGCAAATCGCGCACCTCATCGATCTCGCCAAGCAGCATCACGTGCACGGCGTCTTCAGCGAGCCAGAATACAGCTCCAAGCTCCTTTACTCCATCGCTGCAGGCGCCGGAATCAAGGTCGTCGAGAATCTTTACGATGATTCGGTCGGAACCGATCCGCGCGTTTCGAATTATATCGCCATGCTGATCTACGATACCGGCGTTATCGTCAAGACGCTGAAATGACGCGCCCCCTCGACGCCGTTCTAGGGGCCCCCGATGCGGTGGTGGCTCGCGAGCTTGTCGTGCGCTACGAGGATTTTACGGCACTTCTCGACGCGACATTTACCGTGCATTACGGTGAAGCGCTCGGCATAGTGGGTCCAAATGGCTCGGGGAAATCGACGCTGCTCAAGAGCGTTGCAGGCCTTCTGCTGCCGTCGAGCGGGGAGCTGCGCGTACTCGGTTCGCCGCCGCGTCAGCTCGCGCCGGGAACGATCGCCTACGTTCCGCAAGTCGAGGCCGTCGATTGGACGTTCCCCGCGACGGTTTGGGACGTCGTCGCGATGGGACGCTTCTCGCGCCTACGGTTTTGGCAGCAATTCGGGACGCGCGATCGAGACGTCGTTCGTCATGCACTCGAGGTGGTGCACATGAGCGAGCTCGCCGAGCGGCGCATCGCGAATCTCTCGGGCGGACAGCAGCAGCGCGCCTTCGTGGCGCGCGCGATCGCGCAGGAGCCCAAAGTTTTATTGCTGGACGAGCCGACGACGGGCGTCGACGCGGCCACCGAAGAAGCGCTGCGCCGCATCGTGCGCCAATTGGTCGTCGGCGGATTGCCGGTGCTCATGGCGACGCACGATCTCGATCGCGTTGACGAGTGGTTCGACCGTCTGCTGGTGCTCGATCGCAGGGTGCTGGCGCTCGGGACGCCGCGTGAAGTCGTCGAATCGGGAACCTACAGCGCCATTCGCGAACACACGCACACGCACGGGCATCTGCGTCACGATCACGAGCCGCATGCCGCGCACGCCGCGCATCCCGAGATACGCAAGTGACCGATCGATAATGGAAGCTCTTGCCGAGCCGTTTCATTATGCGTTCATGCAGCGGGCGTTTGTAGCGGCGCTCGCGGTGGGGCTGCTCTGCTCGACGATGGGCACGTACGTGGTTCTACGACGCCTCTCGTTTATTGGCGACGGAATTGCTCACGCCTCGTTTGCCGGCATCGTCATCGCCTATTTGCGCGGAGCGAATTTTTACATCGGCGCGGGGATCGTCGCGGTATTGACCGCGATTGGAATCGGGTTCGTTCACCGGCGCGGGCGCATCTCGCTCGACACGACCATCGGCGTGCTTTTCACCGGGATGTTCGCCCTTGGCGTCTATCTGATGAGCCAGCAACGCAGCTATGCGATCGATCTGCAGAGCTTTCTCTTCGGCGACATTCTTGCAGTGCAGTCGCAGGATCTTTGGCTGATACTCGCGCTGAGCGTTGTCGTCGCCGTCGCCGTCATCGTGCTCTTTCGCGGCCTTCTCTACACGACGTTCGATCCGATCGTCGCGCAAGCCAGCGGCATCCCGTCGCCCGCCTACGAATACGCTCTGCTGGTAATGCTCGCACTCACGATCGTCGTCTCGCTTCAGGCGGTCGGAATCGTGCTGGTCGCGGCACTGCTGGTAACGCCCGCAGCGGCGGCCTATCAGCTGACGTCGCGCTTTGCTCCGATGATGGCGCTGGCTGCGCTCTTGGGCGCGGCGAGCACGGTAGGCGGCCTTTATCTTTCCTACTACGTGCGGGCGTCGAGCGGCGCGACGATCGTCTTGCTCGCGACGATTCTCTTTTTTGCTTCGATTGGGGTCAAGGGTCTGAGGAACCTCACGCTGCGAGTATCGTGAAAGACACGGTATATGGCTTGCCGTTTGCGTCGCTGAACTCAATCCAGAGTTTATACGTGCCGGCCGAAAGTGCCGGCACCCGCATCTGCATGAAAGGGCCGGCCGTCTCGCTCATGCCGGTCGCCATGCCGTCGCCCGCATTCATCGAATGAGGCACGCGCAGCGCTGGGTGCACGTGCACGTAGCCGAGCGTCGAGGTGTTGATGAAGACGGCGTGCGCTGCGGCTCCGAGATATAGCCCGAGGTTTTGAGCCGGCTGGCCGCCCTCGAGGACGGTGACGTTCAAATTTTTCGGACGGTTGGCGGGCAGATTCGTCCGGCTCAGCGTTACGGTGTAGGGAGCCGTCTGGGCCGTCCGCGCCGACGCACTGGAGATGAGCCGGGGCGCCGCGACCGGTCCGTCGCTTTCGAGCGTAAATCGGAAGACTTGCTGCCCGATGCCATGCGGCGTCGTGTCGGCGTAGACGTAATAGCGATGATTCGGCTCTTTCGTGAAAGGTTGCCAAAAGAGGCCGCTCGCGGTATCGAAGACGGGGTGTAAATGCACGAAGGTCGTGAAGTCGTCACGCACGACGACCAGATGCATTAACTTCTGCATGTCGACGTCGTAGTCGAGGATCGGCGTCTTTCCGTCGAGCCGGAACTGGCGAATCGTCAGCGTCAGGCTCAACCCGGCGGCATGTTCGGCCCAGAACTTCGAGACGA
>DATDIA010000058.1:0-4664 GCA_036521295.1 Candidatus Cybelea sp.
CTGGGTGCGCAGCGGGTATCCGATGCGCTTGAGGCTCCGGCGCGTAACCGGGACACGCGCGCAGTGGAAGCGCAACCGAAGCCTGTAACGCTCATCCAGGTACGCGAGCGTCTGCGAGTCATTCGCGCAGCAGAAGAGGCCCGCTACGAGCACGCTCGCGTCGAGCGACAGCGCCTGACGCGCCTGGGGCGGCCGCCGACGATCGAAGAGGCGCTCGCGGCGGAGCGAGGGCGGATCCAAGAGCGCGTCGGCGGAGCAACGCAGTTCACGCAGGCCGAGCGTGCCCAGCTGGCCCGCCTTGCAAAAGGAGAGCAATCCTGGAATCCGTTCACGCATTATGCCGCCAAGAAGGAAGCGGCGAAGCTGCGCGCGGCGCAAGGCACGCGCCACGGCGAGGCGCTGAGCCGGGCGATGCACGAGTTCGAACAGCACGATTCGGCGCGCATCGAGGAACGCGTACGCGGGGACGAGTACTCGTACCGGCAGTATGTGAAGACGTCGCTTGATCTCGAGAGCCAGATGCGCGAGGCGCGGCATATTATGCGCGATGACATACCGAAGGTAGAGACTCGACTGACCGTATTGGAGCGCGCCGGTGTCCCTCAGGTAGAGTGCGTCGGGCCGGCCTGGGACGCGCGGCTTGACCAGCTCGTGGTCGCCGTTGATCGCGGATGCCAGACGCTGCCGCAGACGCTGCGGCGGGACATTGAGTTGACGATCCGTCAAGAACAGCGCGCCCTCGATCGTATGCGGGAATCGATTTCAATGGGTCGGTAACGCCGCCCCGTTCGTGCTCGGGCTGGGGCATTGCCCCGGAGGACTCCGTTAGGTTGACGCTCACGTCGATGCGTGCGACAATTGACGCGTCAGCCCGTGCGTAACTTAAACCCGCATTATAATGCGGGCTTATCTTTTTCTGAGGGTGTAACCCGCGCCTGCGCTGTACGGGAAGGGCCACGCCGTGAGAAGTGCAGACAAAACGTTCGACTGGGAGACCGCTCCAGATTCGTTGACGGTGAGAGAGGCTGCGGCGCTTCTGCGCATTCCGAGGAACGCTGCGTATGAAGCCGTTCGGCTCGGCCTCTTGCCGGCCGTTAACCTGGGCAAGCGGCGAATTCGCATCTCCAAGGTCGCGCTTCGGAAGGTATTCGAGGCGAGGTCTGAGCAAATAGCACCGACCGCCGCCTTCAACCACCTTCCAGGAGGCGTAAAATAACGTGGAAGGTCATCTATACCAACGCGGCAAGTCGAATATCTGGTACTTGCTCTACGACGCGCCCGCCGATGGCAAAAAGCGCAATCTGCGTAGCGTGCGCATCGGTAACATGCCCAAAGCCGAGGCGGATGCCAAGAAGCGCGAGATCCTCTCCGCCGTCGACAAAGGAATGGCGCGGGAGCAAGCGGCGTCGACGAGCGTCGAGGCATTTCTCAACTCGTGGATCGAGGCGACCCAGGATCGGTTAGCGCCGAGGACGGCCGAGCGGTACGCATCGATCGTCAAGCTGCACATCGTTCCTATCGTCGGCAACGTGAAGCTCGCAAGACTAACACCGGAGCACGTTCGCAAAATCTACAGGGGCGCCAAAGAGAGAGGGTTGTCCGATCAAACTTGCCTGCACGTGCACCGGGCGCTTCACACGGCGCTGCAATACGGTGTCCGAGAGGAACGCATTCTCAACGAAAACGTCGTTGGCCGCGTCAAGGCGCCTACGGTGGAGCGGCGCGAGCGGGCACCGCTGAACCGAGAGCAAATACGCTTCTTAATGGCGGCTGCAAAAGGCACGCGGCTCGAGGTCCCGACCACGGTGGCCGCGCTGACAGGTCTGCGCCGCGGTGAGCTGTTGGCACTACGGTGGCAGCATCTTGATCTCGACAAAGGCTCGCTCTTCGTTGCTGCGTCGCTCGAGCATTCGCGGGCCGCGAGCGACCGCATCCGCTTCAAGGGACCAAAGTCGAAGACGTCGCGGCGCGTCATTCCGCTGGCACCCGAGTGCGTGGCGCTTCTGCGCTCGCACAAAGCGGGCCAAGAAGAAGAAAAGAGCTTGGCCGGCGATGTGTACGTTGACAACGATCTCGCGTTCCCGAATCCCGATGGCTGCCCGTGGCCGCCCGACACCTTTACGACTCAGTTCTCGAAGCTCGCAGCGTCTGTTGGTATGCGCGGGTTTCGGTTTCACGATCTGCGTCACGCGTTTGCTTCGATCGCGCTGGCGGATGGTGTCTCGATTAAGGAGGTGCAGACGCTGATGGGGCACAGCTCGCCGGTCGTGACGCTCTCGGTGTACGCACGCTCGATCGAGGGCCTCGGGCGACAGGCGGTCAACGAGCTCGCTCGTTCGCTCCTGGTTCCGGAGAGGGCCTAAGGTTACGTTAGCAAATGTTAGCAAATGGTTCTGCTGAACGATCTTCGTTAGCAAGCCCATTTGCGGAAACCGCAATAACAATCGACGTTAGCGGGCACTTGGAGAGGTGGCAGAGTGGTTGAATGCGGCGGTCTTGAAAACCGCAGAACGTGATGAGCGTTTCGTGGGTTCGAATCCCACCCTCTCCTTTGGCGTGTCGGAGTTTTCGAAAATACCGGCGAACTAAGACGCGGGCGAACTAAAGGAGATACATAAGATGGAAGATGCCGTTGCAGTTCGATCGATTGAGCCTACCCTGCGTGCTCTCGAGGGAGCCTGGAGCCGGGGTGACGGAAGCGCCTGGGCGCAAAAGTGCACGGAGGACGTCGACTTCATCAATCTGCTCGGAATATATGTCAAAGGCCGCGACGCCGTGGTCGGGATGCATGACAAGATCTTTAAGGGCCCCTACGCGGGAAGCAAGCTAAAGCTCGTCGTCGAGCACGTCCGGGTGCTCTCAGAAGATAAACTACTCGCCCTCGTGGCCTCTGAGCTTCAAATTCCGGAAGGTCCGGTAAAAGGAATCGTACGCACGATCGCGACCGTGTTGATTGTGCGTGACGAGAATGATTGGTTGGTCGCAAGCTTTCACAACACCAAACGTGAGGCAACGCAGGCCGATCACACCGCCATCATGCTGGACGCCGTCTCGAAATAGGTCCACTAATGCACTGCTCTTCGCCTAGACGGCTGCAGTTCATCGCAGCGGCGATTGCGCCATTGCTGTTGTCTAGTTTTGCTCTTGCAGGCGCCGCCGACACGAAATCCGTCTCCAAAATCGAGAGCGTCGCGCGTAGGTCGATGGTGGAAAACCACTTGAAGGCGGTCATCGTGCAGGTGCGATCGAACGGAACAGACGTCTACACCGGCGCTTTCGGCGATTCGATGACCGGCGTGCCGGCGACGCCGGAGATGCACTTTCGCAACGGAGCGCTAGCGTTCACGTACATGGCGACCCTGTTGCTCGAGTTTGTGGATCGCAAGAAGGTGACGCTCGACACGAAACTCGCCGCGTACTTTCCCGATCTCCCTAACGCCGGCCGCGTCACGCTCAAGAACTTAGCGCAAATGACATCGGGCTACGCCGATTACGTGTATCAGCCCGAGACCACGCAGGGCGTTTATCTCGACCCATTTCGCCAGTGGACACCCACGGAACTGATACAGATCGGCGTATCGAAGCCCATGGAGTTCGCGCCCGGCGCGAATTGGGGCTACTCGCACACGAACTACGTGATCCTCGGTTTGGTTCTCGCGAAGATCGCCGGCATGCCGCTCGCGGACGCGATACAGCAATACGTCTTAGAACCAATGGGCCTGAAGCAGACGCGCGCGTCGACCACGCCTGAGATTCCAGAGCCGGTCTTGCATTCGTTCAGTTCCGAGCGTCGAGCAGCGCTCGCTATTAAGCCAAGCGTCCCGTTTTACGAGGAGGCGACGTTTTGGAATCCGTCGTGGACGACCGTCGAAGGCGCCGTCGAGACGACCGACATAACCGATCTGAGCCTTTCGATTGAGGCCGTCGCGGCGGGGAAATTGCTGTCGCCGGCGTCGTCGGCCGCGCAGATCGTCCCGAGCCTCCTCGGCTTCGGTCACGCCCAACCGAAATGTTCCGCATGCCGCGAAAACACTAGTGCGTTCAACTACGGCCTCGGGGTGATCGATAGCGGGCCGTGGATCTCACAAACGCTGGGCTTTGCCGGCGCTTCCGGCATCGTCGGTTATCTACCCGCGCAGAAGCTCACGATTGCGGTAGAAGCGACGAATGGGCCTGAGGCGTATGACGACAAAGGTAACGCTGGACTCGGCGCAATCGCTGTTTTTCGCGATCTCGCAAATGCGCTCGCACCCAACACGCTGCCCGCGCAGCTGCGCTGAGAAAAGAGACGGCGATAGCTTACCCCAGCGGTACGGTCACGTTCTTATTTTCGGACATCGAAGGCAGCACCGCGCGCTGGGAACGCGACCACGACGCCATGGCTGCGGCGCTCGCTCGCCACAACGCCCTCATGCGCGCTGCGCTCGAAGCGCGAGGCGCATACGTCTTTAAAACTATGGGAGATTCGTTCTGCGCGGCCTTCGCGCAGCCGCACCAGGCAACGGCCGCCGCATTCGACGCGCAGCGCGCGCTTGCCGCTGAAGATTTCTCAGCCGTCGAAGGCGTCTTCGTGCGCATGGCAGTGCACACCGGGACAGCCGACGAGCGCGAGGGAGATTATCTCGGTCCGGTAGTCAACCGCGTGGCGCGATTGCTCGCAATCG